>DNFL01000276.1 GCA_003486945.1 Hyphomonas sp.
GCCACCCGCGGGGGGGGGGGGGCCCCCCACCCCCCAACCCCCCCCCCCCCCCCCCGCAGGCCGAACACGCCCTGCGCCAGCGACAGCGCGAGCGCAAGGAAAGCAGCAAAATGGCCGGCCTCGATCATCCACCCGCCTCTAGCGGCTTCAGCTCGCGCGGCTGGTAATTCTCGTCATGCTTGGCGAGCAGCTGGCGCGCGGTGAAGCTGCCATCCGGATTGAAGGAACCGGTCGCGACAACACCCTGCCCCTCACGGAACAGGTCCGGCGCCACGCCGGTGAAGCCCACGCGGATGGTATGCGGGCTATTGTCGATGACAGTGAAAACGAGTGTTGTGCCGCTATCCGTATAAGACAGAGACCCCGGCTCCACCCATCCGCCCACTTTCACTTCGCGCCCTGCCTCCGGCAGGCCTTTCTCGGCAAGGATCTGCGGCGTGTAAAACAGGTTCGCATTCTCGCGCAGCGCAAAGAATGCGAGCAGCGCTGCAGCCGCGACGAGCAAGGCAGCAATGCCAAAAGTAAAGAGACGGCGGGTGCGGGCGCGCATGCTGTAGGGTATAGGGCGCTCCGGCCGGTTTGGGGAGTGCGGCAGAAGGGTCCCGGCCGCTATTCCTCGCCGATCGCCTCGATCATCGCCCGGAAACGCTCCCGCCGGGGGTCTCCTTCCGGCAAGCGGGAATAGATATAGCGCATGGCCTGATTGGCCTTCTCCTGGTCGCCGGCCTGCGCAGCGCCCATGGCGGCAAACATGCCGGCGCGCACTTGCGTCTCGTCCAGCTGGTAGGCGCGCGCGTAAAGCCGTGTCGCATCCGGCCCCACGGCGCCATCCGACAGCTCCACCAGCACATCTGCCAGCGACACGAGGGCCGGCACGTAATTCTCGTCTCGACGGAGCGCCGACTGGTAGGCCCGCAGCGCATCATCCTGCCGGTTCTGCGCGCGCAGCATCTCTCCGATGAAGAAATGCGGCTCGGGCTGGTCCGGCTGGTCGCGCACCGCCTGCTCGAGGCGCGAGAGCGTTTCTGCGGCGGTCAGCGATTGCGGATCTGTCCGGACCTTTTCTGCCAGCGCCGCCTGGCGCGCGCTCATCGGCTGCGCGCCCATTCCCGGCTTGCCGATCGTGAGATCCCCCGCCACGCCGATCAAAAGGCAGGCCCCAAGGATCAGCCACTGTGTGCGGGTGAGAGCGGGAGACGTCATGAACGCGGAAACCGGAGTGTGGCGGCGAGCCCGCCCAATGCGGCCACGCCCAGATCGAGCTGGCCCTTATGCAGCTCGGCGAGTTCCTTGACAATCGACAGCCCCAGCCCGGTGCCAGGCGTCGTCTCATCGAGGCGCACACCGCGCTTCAGCGCCGCGGCGCGCTCGTCCTCAGTCAGGCCGTTGCCGTCATCCTCGACGCTGATCGTCAGTGCCTGCGGCGTATCGGCTATGGTCACGCGCACCTCGGTTGCCGCCCATTTGCAGGCGTTTTCCATCAGGTTGCCGACCATTTCCTCGAAATCCTGCTGCTCACCGCGAAATGTCGCATGCGCCGCACCCTCGACCGTCACCTCAATGCCCCGTGCGTCGAACAGCCGGTTCAGGAGGCGCGCAAGCCCATCGATTACCGGGCGCACATCCGTGCGCGCGCCAATCGTCTCTGCCCGCGCCGCCATGCGGGCGCGCTTCAGGTAGTGCTCGACATTCGTCTGCATCGCATCCGCCTGCCGGCGCACGACATCGTCCAGCTGCGTCTGGCCGGAGGCTTCATTCTTCAGCACCGCGAGCGGTGTCTTCAGCGCGTGCGCCAGATTTCCCACATGCGTGCGCGCGCGCTCCACGACTTCGCGGTTGTGCTCGATCAGCTTGTTGAGTTCCTCCGTCAGCGGACGAACCTCCGCCGGATAATCCCCGCCCAGCTTCTGCGTTTCACCTTCACGCACCCTCACGATATCCGTGCGCAGGCGCGTGAGCGGTGTCAGCGAATAGCGGATACCCAGTACCATGGCCGCAAATACGCCGCCGAACAGCGCGATCATTGTACCGAGAAGCAGGTTGCGGAACTGGTTGGCAGCAATGTCGTTCGGTGTCCGGTCTGCAGCCGCCACCAGGATCAGCGGCGTCGCGCGGTTCTCGATCACGATGGCCTGCGCCGCCACGCGCGAGCGCTGGTCTGCCGGTCCGTCATAGTTTCCAAATTGTGTGACGCCCGGCTGACCCGCCGCACGCACAATCAGCTCTGTCGTGATCGGAGGATCTTCGTCCCAGAGGCTGCGCGAACGGAAATCCCCCGCAATCGACAGGTCCGGGTTCAGGCCGAGAACGGCCCAGTAGTTTCCGGAATACTGTATCTGGAAACGCGTTTCGCTGGGAAAAAAGTTGCGGTCAGTGCTGGTGACACGACCGTCCGGCAGAAATGCTTCTTCCCGGATCAGCTCGCGCGACAGTGTCACCAGCGTTTCCTGCAGGTCCTGTTCGACCAGGACGAGCGTCTGGGCGCGGTAGACAGCGGAAAGAGCCACGGCTCCGCCGATCAGTACCAGAACGCCCCAGATCGCCGCTGCAATCGTGATGCGCCGCGCCAGCGACACGCTGGACCAGCGGTCGATTAGGCTTTTGCGGTCCGGTGTAGCGGCGTCACTCATTTCAGAGACTTAGCCGCGTTCGGCGTCAGCCTGCAACGCGGGCTTCTTCGTCCGGCACGATCAGGCGGTAGCCGAGACCGCGTTCGGTCTGGATCCGGTCCTGGCCAATCTTGCGGCGAAGGCGCCCGATGAACACTTCGATCGTGTTTGAGTCGCGGTCGAAATCCTGGTCGTAGATATGCTCGACCAGCTCGGTGCGCGGCACGACCCTGCCCTGATGGTGCATCAGGTAAGACAGCACACGGTATTCGTGCGCCGTCAGCTTGATCGGCTCGCCATTCACCGTCGCGCGGGCGGCGCGGGTGTCCACCATCAGCTTGCCGCACTCCAGCGTCGCCGCCGAATGACCCGGGGCGCGGCGCAGCAGGGCGCGCAGGCGCGCCAGCAGCTCCTCGGTGCTGAAGGGCTTGGTCAGGTAATCATCGGCGCCGGCATCGAAGCCCGCCACCTTCTCGCTCCACTGATCGCGGGCCGTGAGGATCAGCACCGGGAAGGCCTTGCCCTCCTTTCGCCAGCTCTTCAGCACACTGACCCCGTCAATCTTCGGCAGGCCGAGATCGAGGATCACAGCATCATAAGGTTCGGTTTCGCCAAGGAACTGTCCGTCCTCGCCGTCCGCGGCAAGGTCAACAGCATAGCCGGCCTGCGAAAGGGCATCGGCGAGTTGGCGCCGGAGGTCAGCATCGTCTTCGACAACGAGGATACGCATTCAGTCTAGCCTCTCACAATCAATACTACGCTCAGCCACCACGCCGGCTTGCGACAGATCCGGTCTTCGCATCGACCGTAAGGTGAAGCAGGCGTCCATCATCCGTGTACCAGTCAATTTCATAGACTGCACCGCCGCCGTCTTTGGAGAAAAGGTCAGCACTCCCAAGGTAGCCACCATGTTGGCGTTTCAACTGCTGAATAATCTGGTTCAGCGGGATCAGGCGCCCTTCCTTGACACCATCGCGGGCCTCTCCGGGCGAAAACTTGTTGCCCCAGCCCTGATCCTGCAGCTGCGCGATAGCCCCGCCGGTCCACGGCGCGGGCGCGGGTCCGCCGTCCCGGCCCTTGCCTTGCGCGAGGGCGCCGGGGGCAAGGAG
>DNFL01000225.1 GCA_003486945.1 Hyphomonas sp.
GCCCGGGGCCTGTTGGATTTACTACGAATGCTTTCCATTTCTTACTCGCTGGCATCCGTAAAGTAACGGATGAGGGGTTTTATTAACGAATATTCTGGCCTGCGATATTCAATTTCGAATCATTTCCGAGTAAACCCCAGTATGCGCCCAAATGTCTGGAAAATCCGGGGTTTTGGGGTGGTATTGAACTTGCACGGGTTGCCGAAGACAGCCCAGGCCATGTCGGCCTCGCAGAGAAACTGGGGAATGGTGAAATGTCCAAATTGAAACGCCTGAGCCTTATGAGTGCTGCGGCCTGTGCCCTGATGACGTCCGTCGCTGTGGCACAGACTGACAACTACTACAGCCGGGACAAGTATGAAGCGGTCCGCGAACGCGCTCAGCCGGAGTTTGATCCGGAGCCGGTACGTCTTGGCACGTTTGTCGTTCGCTCGATGCTCGAAGCCGGTCTGACGTCGAACGACAACGTCTTCGCGACCGCGAACAACGCCGAGTCCGATGTCATCGCCCGCGTCGGCGTTGATCTGTCCGGCACGACCGACTGGAGCGTCCACGCTGTTGGCTTTGACGTGTCGGCCTATCGCAATGAGTTCCTCGACCTCAGCGATGAGTCGACGACCGACCTGAAAGCGCAGCTGCGCGGCCGCGTCGACGCATCGCGCGATCTGTCATTCAACGGCGCCGTGTTTGCCGAAGACCGCGCCGAGCCGCGCACCGATTTCGTCAACGCGTTCGGTGTTGACCGTCCGATCGAGTACACGCGTACCGGCTTCACGCTGGGCGCTGACTACCAGAACGACCGTGTTCGCTGGAACAACAGCGTCGGCATCAGCGACGAGAACTACAAGGACGGCCGCGCCCAGGGCAGCGGTATCGTCGTTGACCAGGACTATCGAGACCGCTCGGTTCTGGAAGGTCGCTCGCGTCTTTCCTACGCCCTCTCGCCGAATGTCGCCGTTTACACGCAGGCGACCTATGGCAAGAGCGAGTATGACCAGACGCAGGACTTCGGTGGCATCCAGCGCTCGCGCGACTCGTCCGGCTACACAGTTGCCGCAGGCGTCGATTTCGAACTGACCTCTCTGGTTCGCGGCGACATCGCTGTCGGCTACCTCAACGAAAAGAAGGATGACAGCTTCTTCAGCGACGTCTCCGGTCTCTCGGTCGATGGCCGCATGCAGTGGTTCCCCACGCGCCTGACGACCGTCAATTTCAACGCCGGGCGCCGCGTGATTGATGTTGGTGCGTTTGACTCGCCGAGTGCCATCGAAACGCGCGTGGGCGCCGGTGTGGATCACGAACTGCTTCGCAACGTTATCCTGTCGGGCTACGCTGGTGTAAGCAACTACGAGTATGAAGACAGCGGCCGTGAGGACAAGAACCTCGAGATCGGTGCGGTGGCGACTTACAAGATGAACAAGCGCGTTCATTGGGAAGCCTTCGTCCGCAACCTCGACCGGGACGTTTCCGGCCCGGTCTTCGGTGATCCGTCTTACGGCGTGACGCTGATCGGCGTCGGCATCAAGCTCTACCCGTAAGCTTTTCCTGCCCCGGTAGCCGGTTCCCACGCCGGCTACCGGTTCCCCCATTCCAGAGGCCGTGCCTTGACCAAGTCATTTTCCATCGAACTTCCATCCAATGTCACCGCTGCAGGCGCGGACATGTCCTCGAGCGCGCCGCTTGATCTCAAGGCGCTGGCCGGCATCGTCTATCGCCGCTTCTGGCTGATTCTGATCGGGTTCGTCACAACCTTCAGCGTTATCGCCTACATCACGTTCACGTCGACCCCGATCTACAAGGCACAATCGGTGGTTCAGCTGAACACCCAGGAACGCAATGTCATCGATCTCGGCGCGATCTTCTCCGGCCTCGGTGCAACGACGGCGGTCGTCGACACCGAAGTGCTGGTGCTTGGATCGAAGTCTCTGCTGACCCGTGTCGCGGAACGCCAAAAACTGGTTGAAGACCCTGAGTTCAACGCTTCGCTTCGACCTGAGAAGAAAAGCCTGCTTGCGCCGGTCAAAGGGCTGGTCAGATCAATCGCGGGATCGAAACCGAAGAAAGATCCGCTTGCTGACATGACTCCCGAGCAGCGCCACCAGGCCATGCTGGAAGCGTCGGTGGAAGCCCTTATCGATAAGGTAAGCGTCAAGCGCGTCGGCACTACGTTCCTGATCACAGTTGAAGTCTCGAGCGAGTCGCCGGAGACAGCGGCTCGTCTCGCGGATGAGATTGCCGAACAGTACCGCGTGCAACAGCTTGAAGAAAAATACGAAGCGACCCGCAAGGCCACCGAATGGCTGTCGGAGCGCGTGTCGGGTCTCAAGGAAGAGGTCGAGGACAAAGAGCGCCGCGTGGAAAGCTACCGGGCCGAATCCGGCCTGCTGGCCGCTCAGGGCGCGACGCTGACCGAGCAACAGATCGCCTACATGACCACCCAGAAGGGCACGCTGCAGGTCGAACTCGACCGTGCCCGCGCCCGATATGAAAGCATGCGCCGCCAGATCGCTTCGGGCGCTGGTGCGGATGGCATTTCTGAAGTTCTCGGTTCCGGTGTCATTTCGGAACTGAAGGCGCAGCGCGCCATCATCAATCGCCGTGTGGCCGAACTCGAAACCAAGCTTGGCCCGCAACACCCTGAACTGATCAGCGCCCGGAACGAAGCCGCCGACATTGATCGCCAGATTGATGCCGAGGTACAGCGCATTGCCGCCAATCTCGAGAGCGAACTGCGGGTGGCGCAGTCGCAAATCGGTTCCATCCAGGGCGAAATCAACCGCTCCACAGCGCAATTGCGCGGCAACAACCAGGCCCTGGTCCGGTTGCGGGAACTTGAGCGGGACGCCGAAACCAGCCGTCAGCTGCTTGAAGAATTCCTGTCGCGCTCGAAGCAGACGCGCGAGCAGGATGCCCTGATCGCCGCTGATGCCAACATCCTTTCGCGCGCCTCGGTGCCGGATTCGCCGAGCTCGCCGAAAACGCTACTGAACTTGATCATCGCCTGCCTGCTCGGCGGTATCATCGGTGGCGGCCTCGCGCTGATCGCCGAGATGTTCGACATGAAGATTTCTTCGACCGAAGATGTCGAGCGCAAGCTGCATGCGAACGCCATCGGCTCGGTGCCGCTGATCCGCACGGCGAGCTTCCTCGGCCTGTCGCAGACCAATCCGGCAGATTTCCTCGTTGAGAATCCGTTGTCGGCCTATGCGGAGAGCATCCGCTACCTGCGTGCTGCGATCGCGTTCTCGGATCTCGACAGCGAGACCAAGACCGTCGCGATCTGCTCGTCGCTGCCGGACGAAGGCAAGACCAGCCTCACGCTCTCGCTGGGCCGCATGTCCGCCATGTCGGGTTCGCGCACGCTGGTTATCGACGGCGACTTCCGCCGCCGCCAGTTGACGGATATGGCCGGCCTGAAACCGGAGTTCGGTTTCGTTGAGCATCTGTTCGGTGCTGGCCAGCTCTCGGACGCTATCGTCAAGGATCGCAAGACGATGCTGGACATACTGCCACTGTCGTCGAACGGACACACCCCGCATGACGTGTTCGGCACGCGCGCCTTTGATGACCTGCTGGCACGCCTGCGGTCGATGTATGACCTGATCCTGATCGATACCGGTCCGCTGCTGCTGATGGCAGAAGCGCGTGTCGTGGCGGGCAAGGTCGACAAGACGATGCTTGTTGTGCGCTGGCGCCATTCGGCCCGTTCGGCCGCTCGCCAGTCTCTGGCGCTGCTCAATACGTTCAAGGCGGATGTGCTGGGCGTGACGCTCAACATGGTCGACCTGAACCGCCGCCGCCATCACCGCGATCCGGGCGCCACCTACAAGGCCTATCGCAAGTACTACCAGATGGACGCGAAGCCTTCGGTCTTCAGCTGGCCGGGAAGCGAGAAGCGCAAAGCCAAGCAGGCTGCGAAATCGCCTAAGGGTTCGATCGCCGTGCAAGTTCCGCAGTCGAAAGCGACAGGCAGGTCGGATCCTGCAGGCCGGATCTCTGCGGAATAGCGGGAAGGCAACACGCAGCGCGGGCACCTGAAGGTCTCTCGCAGCTGCGCTGCTGACAGGACAGGACGCAACAGGATGACCCGGATTGCATTCTTCGGTCATGATGCTGCCGACGCCGCTGTGCGCCGCCGCGTCAGAGGCTTTGTCGAAGACGGGATCGATGTCACCGGCTTCATGATGCGCCGGCGCGACCCGGGCAGTCTCGACTGGGAAAACGTCGATCTCGGCGAAACGCGCGACGGCGCGTTTGTTCAACGCATCCGGCAGGTGTTCGCAGGCGCTCGCGTCGCAGCATCGAACAGGGACAAGCTGGCGGCGTGCGATGTCATCTATGCCCGCAATCTCGACATGCTTGCCTGCGCCTTCCTTTCCAAGCGCCATGCGAAGCTTGCAACGCCGGTGATATATGAGAGCCTGGACGTACACCGGCTGCTGACGCGCAAGGATCTGGTCGGCGCTGGAATGCGTTGGCTGGAGCGGGCCCTGCTGAAACGCTCTGTGGGCCTTGTCGTGTCGTCGCCCGGCTTTATCCGAAATCATTTCGAGAGGCGCTATCCCGGCGACTTCCGTGCGTTCCTCGTCGAAAACCGGCTTGCTCCGAACACGGACTATGGCCACCGCGCCTGCGAGCGCAAATCGGCGCCTGAGCCGCCGGTGCGTCCGCTGCGCCTCGGCTGGGTGGGCAACCTTCGTTGCCAGCGGTCGCTCGATCTGCTCTGCCAGCTTGCGGACCGCTTTCCGGACACGCTGGAAATCCGTTTGCACGGACTACCCGCTCGTACCGAAATTGCCGAATTCGAACCTGTGATCAATGCGCGGGCGAACATGACTTATTTCGGCCGTTACCGCGCGCCGGAAGACCTGGCCGGTATCTACGATGCGCTTGATGTGGTCTGGGCCGGCGACTTCATGGAGGCCGGCTACAATTCCGTCTGGCTGCTGCCGAACCGCATCTATGAAGGCGGATACTACTGCACCCCATCCATCGCGCCCGCCGGCACTGAAACAGCGGCCTGGCTGGAAGGTCACAAGTGTGGCTTCATCCTCGACGAGCCACTCGCGGATACGCTGCCTGCGCTTTTGGCCGAATTGATTGTTGACAGGTCTCCGATTGCCCAACGCGCTGCCGCGCTGGCACGCTTGCCGGAAGAGACCTTCATTCAGCCGAAAGGTTTTCTTGCTGATATCGTGCGCCAGAGCCTGAACCAGGGAGCCGCTGCATGATCGCCGTGCCCATGCGCGCCGGAGCGCCCGAACCCATTTACGCCATTCTGACGACCCGCACTCAGCCCGCCAGATGGTGGGAGCAGGTGATCGTATCCCTGTGGGTGCTGTGTACCTTCATCGAGTTCCCGGGAAACGCGTTTATCCTTTATCCGTGCGCGCTGATCTTTCTGGTTCTGTTCGCGATCAACCGCGATACGACGGTGCCAATTGCACTGCGTGCGTGGCTCCTGCTTATCGTCCCTGTACTGTGTATCCTGTCGGCGGGATGGTCGCCTGAGCCAATGGTCGCGGCACGCCACGGCGCCATGATGTCATTGCATTTCCTGATCATGGTGACGATTGCTTGCCGGCTGACACGCCTGCAGATCGTCCGGGCAGTTTTCTTTGCGGGTATTATCGCCATTGGATTTGCGGCGCCGCTGATCAACACGTTCGACCAGGGCGGTCCCTACGGATCCAAGAACATCTTTGCGATCCGGATGCTGGTCTGTGTTCTCGCTTCGCTCGCCGTAGCTTTCGAGGCAAAGGAACATCCGTTGCTGCGCCTTCTGGCCATTCCGGTCACGATGGTTGCGGCGGTATTCATGTTTGTCGCAAACTCTGCGACGGCGCTCGTGTTCACGATTGTCGGCATCGCCGTGATGACCGCGCTCTGGATGTTCTGGCAGCCGGTGACGCGAGTGCGGCACCTGCGATCCTTCATGTTCGTTCTGGTGTCAGCAGTTGTCGCAACAGTTACGATTGCGCTTCTTGCCATGCCGAACAATTCGTTGGTTGACGATTTCCTAGCTGCACTCGGCAAGGATGCAACCCTGACCAACCGCACCATCATCTGGGAGGCCGGAAACCGGTCGGCTGATGAGAAGCCTCTGCTCGGTCTCGGCGTTGGAGGTTTCTGGCGCTATGACACCGGCGCTGCGCAGACGCTGAATGAACTCGATCACAAACCCTTCGGCACCACACTCACCTTTCACAACAGCTTCATCGAAGTCCGCGTTTCGTTGGGCTGGGTGGGCCTGGTCTGCTTTGTCGGAGCGCTGATCTGGAGCTATGGGCGCACGGTTCTCGGCTGGTTCGCATCGCAGGGTATGGCTAGCTCGTTCTTCCTAACGATTGCGACTGTTATCCTGATTTCGACTTTCACCGAGTCCTACATGCTCGGAACATTCGACACTTTTGTGTTGCTTTTTTACACCTCCCCGCTCACCGCTCTGGCGGAAAAATATCATGTCGGTGAAAGGCAGTATGTCCGGCTCAGGCCGAATCCTGCCTGATTTTCGGGCACCGCGCTCCCGCTGATTCGCCAGAACGTTGCCGGAATTGTGCCCGATTCTGTTGGCATTTTCCCATAACGAACCAGTATGGGCGCGTACCCGCTTAAACTCCGCGTTAAGCCTTGCCCGATTAATAGATATCCATGTCGAGTTCAGAACCTATGCTTCCGGTTGAACGCCACGCCTTTGCGTCGAATGTGAGGATGTCCACACGGGCAGACTATTCACGGATGGACGACTATAGCGAAGGTAAATGGCCAGTCTGGGTGCGCCTGGTAACGATCATCGGTCTCAGCGCCGGCCTTTGGGCAGCAATCATCTGGGCTACGGTTTCGATTTTCGGCTGATACTTATCCGTCGGCGCGATTGTCCGCCTTGTACTGGTACGCGGACCAGCTCTTGCATATAACCAGCCAGCAATTCAGTCGCCGTCATTGGCGAATTCATTCCGTTTGTGCGTGAGGATAGAAATGCCGGGAAAACTTCTGGTCACGGGCGGCGCGGGTTATGTCGGCAGCCATTGCTGCCGCGCTTTCGCTGAGGCGGGCTGGCAAGTGACCGTGTTCGACAATTTGTCGACGGGGTGGCGCGATCTCGTGAAATGGGGCCCGCTGATCGTCGGAGACCTTCAGAACGCTGCCGACCTCGATGCTGCCTTCGCGCAGGTGAAGCCGGATGCCGTCGCGCACTTTGCGGGATCTGCCCTGGTCGCAGAATCCGTCCGTGAACCGGCAATCTATTATCGCAACAACACGCTCGCGACGCTGAACCTACTGGAAGCCATGCGCCGCCACAAGGCGGGCTATCTGATCTTCTCCTCGACCTGCGCGACCTTCGGTAACGCGCGTCACGACACGATCGACGAAACGCATCCGCAGGCGCCGATCAATCCCTACGGTATGTCGAAGCTGATGGTGGAAACCATCCTGCGCGACTTCGACGCCGCGCACGGCATCCGTTCCATTCCGCTGCGCTACTTCAACGCCGCCGGCGCAGACCGTGATGCGATGACGGGCGAACGCCATGCCTGCGAGACGCATGTCATTCCGCTTGCCCTCAAGGGTGCGTATGACGAGGGCTATGAGTTCACGATCCTTGGCAGCGACTTCGACACTCCCGATGGCACCGCAGTGCGCGACTATATCCATGTCGAAGACCTCGCCGACGCGCACCTGCGCGCGCTCAACGCCCTGGAGAAAGGGGCCGCATCCACCGCCTACAATCTTGGCACAGGTCGCGGCACCAGCGTTGCGGAAGTTGTTGCGGCCGTCGAGCGTGGCACCAATCGCAAGGTTCCCCGCCGCTATGGCCCTCGCCGCCCGGGTGATCCGGCGAAACTCGTGGCGCTGCCCGACAAGGCGAAACGCGAGTTGGGCTGGGTCGCTACCCGGTCTGACATTGACAACATCATCCGCACGGCGCTCGCTTGGCACCAGACCGACTGGGCGCAGGAACACAGCCACCCGGAAAATGCATCGGGCTGATTTTCCTGCTTGAGAAAAGGTAGATGGACAGTCCGACATGACGCTCCCACCTGCTTCATCGCAATCCGTCGACGCCGGTTCAGGCAAAACGCTGGCGCGGTTGAGTGTTGTCATCAGTTGCTACAACTACGGCCGCTTCCTTTCCTGCGCGATCGACAGTGTACTGAACGAAGGTGTCGCTGCAGAGGTCATCGTGGTTGACGACTGTTCGTCAGACAATTCGCGCGACATCATGCGCAGCTATGGCGACCGGATCATCCCGGTGTTTCAGGAACACAATCAGGGCCAGGCGGCGGCCTTCAATGCCGGCTGGAGTATTTCGGCCGGCGATCTGATCTATTTCCTCGACGCCGATGATTTCGTCCTGCCGGGCGGGCTCAAGCATGCTCTTGAACTGCACGAGCCGGGCGTCGCGCTGCATCATTTTCGCATGCGGTATGCCGACGAAGCCGGCGCGCTGTCCGGGGTGCATCCACCGATGCAGGTGCCGCTGGCAGCGGGTGACATATCGCGGCAACTGCGCGAGCAGGGCCGATATACGACGAATGTCACGTCCGGGCTCATCTTTGCGCGCGATGCGCTCGAGAAAGTGATGCCGGTGGACGCCGCGACTTTCCGTATCAGCGCCGAAGGTTTTCTCGTATCGACGGTGCCGATGTATGGGCCGACGCGCGCGCACGACCATCAGCTTGCCGCCTATCGTCTGCATACGGCGCAGAACTGGAAAGCCCAGACAGATTTCGGTGCGCGTGCCCGCAAGGGCATCAATCATGACTTCGACAGGTATGCGGCCATCCGCGCGCATGCAGCCAAGCTCGGTCTTCCGGTTTCCGGCAATCTGGGGGATGCCGATCTCGAGCATCTGAATGATCGCCTGATTTCTCTCAGCTTCGCGCCGGATCAGCATCCGATACCGGGCGACAGCGTCCGCAAAGTGGTGCGCCTCGCCAAGGCCGTGAAAGTGGATGGTGCGAGCGGGAACGCGAATGCGGTGCGCAAGATCTGGTGGACGGTGGTCGGCATTCTTCCGGGCGCTCCGCGGCGCCAGCTGCTGCGTTGGAGGATGGATGCAAAAACGCGGCCCGCATGGCTGTCCGCCGCCGGGCGATTCCTGCGCATTCGCCTCGGCGTCGTTGTGCGCTAGCGCGTGTCGTATTTGTCTGCCTTGCGCTCGCCCAGCAACATGCGCTGTTCAAGCCGTCGTCGCAGGGCCGCATAGTAGGCTTCCAGGAAAGCGAGGTCGGTTTCGCCTTCGACGTTTTCCCAGCCGATCTTGGCCCGGATCCGCGCCGCAACCTGCGCCTTGATTGCCGGCGTCGACTGGCGCAGCACATCTTCAAGCACGTGCAATTCGTGAATGCCGTAAGCCTCGGCCTGCTGCTGCGTGAAGACAATGGGCGGTCCCGTTTCCGGTCTGGACGTTGCCGAGGTAATGTCCTCCATCAACCTCACCTTTGGTGTCTTGATCACCCATGTGCCCGCGATCAGGTCGCCCACGCGCATCTTGTCCCTGTTGAAAACCGGAAACAGCAGGAACACGCAGGACCAGACCAGTCCGAACAGAACCAACCAGCCCCCCATGGCATCGGTTGCCCCCATCATCGCGAACTGGAAGGGCAGGCCGACTTCGATTTCGCGGATGAAGTTGCGCGCGAGTACAGAGTTTGCTGTCAGGCGGCCGCCATCGCGTGCAGCAACGCGCAGTCCGAGAATCCGCTTGCCGGGCGTCGCCGCGCGCTGACCGATCTCGAAAATGATATAGTAGAAATTCCGGACAAAGAAAAAGAAGACCAGCCAGAAGGCAAAGGCGATGTTCGAACTGCCCATGTTCAGCACCCGGCTGACGAAACTGAGGCCGAGCAAGGTTGCAATCACGATGGCCCACTGAATCGCCACATCGATCATGAACGCTCCGGCGCGCTCACTCGCGCTGCCGAGCTTCAGCTGAATCGCTGCGCCTTCGGGGGTCACCATGCGGCGCATGGTCTTAGCGTTGCGCATTTCTTCCGCCATCCGCGCGCGGCGCTGCACAGCGGCCTCCATGCTGATGCCGGGCCGGGCGGGCGGCGGCGTCACAGCGGGTCGTCCTTCCGGGGCAGGTGGAAATACGCGAGCCAGAAGGCGAGTGTGCCGCCGGCGATCGAATAGCGCAGGACATCCGAATTGATCAGCTGCCGGCCGAAGCCTTCCAGAATCGCCGCGATGATCAGCATGATCACACAGCCCATTGCGATGGTTGCCGCCTTCTGCCCCGCGGCCCGGGCGGATGCGAGCCGTGTGCGCCCGCCAGGAAATGCGACGGCGCCGCCAATGATGAACCCTGCTGCGCCGGCGAGTACGATGGCGTAGAGTTCAGTAACCCCGTGGATCATCAGCCAGCCGGTGAACTCGTAGCCAAGGCCCTTGTCCCAAAAGACGGCGTACATCGAGCCGATCATCACGCCGTTGTATACCAACAGCCAGGCCGTCGGTATCCCGAAGGCAAATCCGAGCGCAAAAGCAAACAGCGCGAGTTGTGCATTGTTGTTGAAAAGGAAGCTCGCGAAGGCCGAAAGTTCGCCGTCGCCGCTGTTGTCTGTATAGATCGTACTTCGAAGATACTCGACTGTCGCATCCGGATTGCGGCCTTCCATGAAGTTTTGCCCGTGAAAAGTCCAATACCAATCCATATCCTGCAGGCAGAGGAAGAAGGCGAGCGCCCATCCCCCGAAGAAGAAGAAAGCAGATAAGAGGGTTGTCCAGAGCGAGGTGGCAATGGCCTCTGGCCAGTCGCGCCGCAGGAATTGCATCATCCGTTCACCGAGGGTCGTTCGCGCGCCGTAGACGAAGAAATAGGCGCGTGTACACAGGCTCTCGAGATAGGTGATGACATTCTGGTCGAGAGAAATCGACCTGGCAACCGACAGGGAAGATACAGCCTGACGGTAAAGCCTTGGCAGGGCGAGCATCTGCTCGTCGGACAGATTCTTGACGCCGCCGTTCTCGGCTTTCGTCAGGATCAGGTCGAGCTTCTGCCACTCGGCCTGGCGTTCCTCCCGGAAGCGGTAGGATTTGAGGAGGTCGCCTCTCACAGCATGTCCCTCCGCTTGATCTGAAGGTAACGCGATACAAGCTCCGCGCCGAACTGTTCGGGCCGGGTTTCGATGATCTGCACGCCCATTCTCTGCAGCCGCCGGAACACGACATCCCGTTCTGCCAGCAGCGTATCGGCGATCACTGCCCGGGCGACATCCTGCGTTGTCTCCGGCGGCGCGTCAGCCAGTTGCGACAATGCCGCGTCTTCGAAAGTCGCGAACAGGACGAGGTGGCGGTCCGTCAGGCGCTTTACGTTCTCCAGCATCAGTTCTGCAGAGATTGTATCGACAAAGTCAGAGAAGATGATGATCAGGCTGCGCCGTTCCAGCCGCCCGGCGAGACTTGACAGGGCGAGGGTGAAATTTGCTTCGTCGTCGGAGTAATCCATCTCCGCGGCAATCGCCTGCGCTTTTGGAAAGCTGCTGGTGCCTGTCAGGAACCCGCTGCTGACGCCCGGCCGCGCGGAAAAGCCGTACAGCATCGTCCGATCGCCGCTGCGCAGCGACACATAGGACAGCAGCAGACCCGCCGTGATGGCGCGGTCAATCTTTGGCACGCCGCCCAACGGTTCGCTCATCAGCCGTCCGGTATCGAAGGCGAAGACGATGTTGTGATTTCGCTCTGTCTTGAATTCCTTGGCCAGCAGGTGGCGATGACGGGCGGAATGTTTCCAGTCGATCGCCCGCCGGTCCATACCGGAAGCAAACTCGCGCAGGGCATCAAATTCACTGCCATCGCCGCGCTCGATCTGTGTCTTGATGCCGAACTCGGCATCGCGGGAAAACATGCGGATGGCTTCATCCCTCACCCAGCGCACATTGGGTGTTACCGGCACCTGCAGGTTCAGCGGCTGAATGTGGCGCTTCTGTATCAGGCCCAGCGGTCCTTGCCACCGGCTCCAGAGGCGGATCACCTCCGCCATGCCGCGGCGTGATGGCACAAGCTGGATCGTGTGCGGACGAACCCGCCCGTCCCATCCGCGCAGTCCCTGCGGTGGCAACGCCGGCAGGAAGGAATTGGTCTCCAGCTGGATCTCGATCCGCTCTGGCAGGGGTCCCTCAGTGAATGTCAGCTCGAGTTCGGCAGGGTCTTCGCTGCCGACATAGAGCAGCGGCGGCAGGGTCACCTTCGCCGAATAGTGGCGTACCGACGCAGCCAGCAACGTATCAACCGCGACCAGAGACACGATTGCGGCAATCCACCCTGCAGAAATGATCCAGAGCTCCGGGCGCGTCAGCGCGATGACCACCATCAACGGCAGTCCCGCCAACATCAGGAAGATCGCGCGGAGCGTCGGGCTGATCACCGGGGCGCTGCCGTCTGTTCTATGATGCCAAACAGAGTCTCTTCCGTCGTGCGCCCTTCAATGTCCGCCGCCGGAGACAGCAGGACGCGGTGACGCAGCGTGGGCAGTGCCAGTTGCTTCACATCATCCGGGATCACGAAGTCGCGCCCGTCGAGTGCAGCCCGGGCGCGCGACGCCGTG
>DNFL01000171.1 GCA_003486945.1 Hyphomonas sp.
CCCGGTCACGTTTCTCTTCCGGCGGTAGGTCCTTCAGCTCGTCAAGCAGGCCTTCCGGCATGAACTCCTTCACGTCCTGCTTGATCATCTTCAGCACGAAGCCCCAGGACTTCTCGTCCGCCGGCGAGACCAGCGTATAGCTTTCCCCGCTGCGGCCCGCGCGGCCTGTGCGGCCGATACGGTGGATATAGTCTTCATCCTTGGGCGGAGGACCGAAATTGAACACATGGCCGACATCCGGGATGTCGAGCCCGCGCGCGGCCACATCCGAGGCGACCAGCAGCTTCAGGTTTCCATCGCGGAAGCGTTGCAGCGTTTCCATGCGCACGCTTTGCGGCAGGTCGCCGTGGATCGGCGCGGCATCATGGCCATGCTTGGTCAGCGAAGCAGCCACCACATCCACCTCAACCTTGCGGTTGCAGAACACGATGCCGTTCTTGACATTGCAGCTTTCGATCACGCGGCGCAGCGCCGTGCGGCGGGCCTTGCCATCGTTCGTGGGCAGATGAACCACATGCTGGGTGATCGTCTGGGCAGCGTCCGTCGGGCGCGCCACCTCGATCTTCTTCGGGTCTCTCTGGAAGGTCTTGGCAAGGCGCTGGATATCGGTCGGGAAGGTTGCCGAGAACAGCAGCGTCTGGCGGTTGGCCGGCAGCTTGGAGCAGATCTTCTCGATGTCCGGAATGAAGCCCATGTCGAGCATCCGGTCTGCCTCGTCGATGATCAGCGTCTCGACGCCCATCATCAGCAGCTTGCCGCGATCAAACTGGTCCATCAGCCGGCCCGGCGTCGCGATCAGCACGTCCACGCCGCGCTGCAGCAGCACTTCCTGATCCTTGAAGCTCACGCCGCCGATCAGCAGCGCCATCGTCAGCTTCAGGTATTTGCCATACTTCTCGAAATTCTCGGCCACCTGCGCGGCAAGTTCGCGCGTCGGGCAGAGGATCAGGCAGCGCGGCATGCGGGCCCGCGCGCGTCCGGTCGACAGGCGCTGGATCATCGGCAGCACGAAGGCCGCCGTCTTGCCGGTGCCGGTCTGTGCAATGCCGGTCACGTCGCCGCCCATCGCGATATGCGGAATGGCTTCAGCCTGGATCGGGGTGGGAATGGTGTAACCGGCTTCGGTCACGGCCTTGAGAATGTTCTCGGTGAGGCCAAGATCCGCGAATGTTACTTGAGTCAAAGGGGTGGTTCTCCGGGATGTCTGGTTGATTTGCCTGGCCGCCCGGATTGGCGGCTCTCATCCTGCAACTTCAGATCCCCATGACCCGAAAGGCTGCAGCCGGGCGAATCCCATGCCCGGAACATTTGATGCGGTGCACATAATGCAAATTTCCGCGCACGGAAAGCCGCTTTGTGGAAATCTTTTCACATCCGCTGTTAAGGCTGCAGCGTCCGGTAATTCAGCACATCCTGGTGCAGCTCCTCCAGGACGCGCTTCGAGCGGCCCCAGTCGCTGCTCTGTCCGGGGAACACCACCGCGCTCGACACCAGCGTACCTTCCGGCTTGCGCTCCAGCGTCAGCGTCAGCTTGCCCTTTGAGGTCGTCAGGCTGGAGGGCACATCGGCCTCCACCACGCAGCCATCGGCCGCCTCATGGATCGCCACCACCGTCTGGCTCCGGCTCGCCAGCGAGCAGAGGATCGCCGCCAGCGTCCGCCCGAACCCCGTCGCATAGCCGTTGCGCGTTTCCTTGCCGACCTTGACACCCATCTTGGCATAGAAGCCCGGCGCATACTCGGCGATCAGCTTGGTCGCCGCGGTCTCCGCGCCCGCCAGCCCCAGCACCGGCGCCGCCAGCTTCAGGAATTCGTCCGCCGACATGCCCGCCTTGCTGGCTTTCGACGCGCTTGCGATCAGGTCCTTGACCTCCGGATGGCTCAGCACGACGCGGTAATTCGTCGTCTCCCGCCAGTCCTCCAGCGGCACCGCAGGGGCGGGTGCAGGCACAGAACTTTCCGGCGCAGCAAACGCCATCGGCGCCGCGCTCACCGCCGCTCCGTCCAGCCGCGCGCCGCACCCGGCGCAAAATTTGTGATCAGGCGCAGCCTTCGCGCCGCATTGCGTGCAGTACATGCCGAGGTGTCCCCTCTCCTCTCCGGAGAGGGGACCTTAGCGGATTCACGCGCCCGCGTCAGCGAGGTTCTGGTTGGCAAAGTCCCAGTTCACGAGACTGCTCAGGAAGGTGTCGATGTAATCGGGGCGGCGATTGCGGAAGTCGATATAATAGGCATGCTCCCACACATCGATCGTCAGCAGCGGCGTCGTGCCGGCTTCCGTCAGCGGCGTTTCGGCATTCGGCGTCTTCGAGATCACCAGCTTGCCATCCTTGTATGACAGCCAGGCCCAGCCGGAGCCGAACTGTGTCAGCGCCGCCTGCTTGAACTCCTTTACGAAATTGTCATAGCCGCCCAGGTCCCGGTCGATCAGCCCGGCCACCTTGCCATACGGCTTGCCGCCGCCGCCCGGCTTCATCGAGTGCCAGTAGAACGTGTGGTTCCAGATCTGGGCAGAGTTGTTGAAGATGCCGGCCTTGGCCTTGTCGCCGGCGGAATCCTTGATCACCGCTTCCAGCGAGGCATTCTCGTGCGGCGTGCCCGCGAGCAGGCCGTTGAGGTTGGTCACATAAGCCTGATGGTGCTTGCCGTAATGGAAGTCCAGCGTCTCCGGCGAGATGTGCGGCAGCAGCGCGTCCTTGGCATAGGGCAGGTCGGGCAGGGTGAAGGCCATGAGGGAAGTTCCTTTCTCGCGGATTTTGGTGTCTTTCGCTTCGCAGCGGTTTCGCACATATGGGGTCCATGTCAAACGAGACCAGACCCCTGACCCGCACACCCTGGGCCGAAATCGACAAGCGCGTGCGCCGTGTGGACGAAGACCGCTGGATCTCCAGCCGCTTCGCCCCGCCGCCCCAGCGCCGCGCCCTTACCGCGCTCTACGCGCTCGCTTATGAACTGGTGCGCGTCCAGGAAGTCGTCTCGGAAGAAACCCTCGGCCTCATCCGATTCCAGTGGTGGCGCGAAGCCATCACCGAACTCGAAGAGGGCCGCCCGGCACGCGGCCATGATGTCTGCATGGCCCTCGGCGAGGAAATCGCTGCCGGCCGCCTGAAAGCCGGTGCCCTGCAGAAACTCGTCGATGGCTACCAGACCGCCTTCACCGATCAGGACCGTTCGAAAGAGCCCGAAGCCTGGATCGCGCTGACCGCCGCCAACATCCTCATCCCCGTCCATAACTGGGCCGAAGAGATCCGCGGCGTCTCCGCCGCCTACGCTGCCTCCCGCCGCAAGGCGACGCAGGCCTTCGGCCCGCACGTCACCCCGGCCCCCAAACCGCTGCGCCCCGCCATCGCCCATTTCCGCCTCCGCAAACTCTACTGCGAAGGCCGCACCCCAAACCCGCTGACCAAACGCTTCTCCATCATGAAAGCCATGAACACCGGCGAAGTGTAGCCCGCGCGAAACCTGCAAAAAGCCGGAAACGCCTTTAACGGCCGGCAAAGCGCGCAGCAAAAAAAGCGCGAGCGAAACAACACTCGCTGAAACCTCCCGAAGCTCATCCTTGCGAAGTCGAAGGAGAGCGGGCGCGCCTCCCCCTGCCTTCGCAGGAGTCTGCGATCTTCGAGAGGCGCGAGCGTTGGGAAAGCGCAGGAGTTGGGCCCTTAGATGCGCTGCGCGTATCGAGCGTCACGATGGAAACGATCAATCCCGAAAGGAAAAACCTAAGCCGCCACCATTTCCCCGGCCAGCCAGGCATCAAAGTCCGCCAGCGCGCGCACGGCCTGCGCCATTTTCTTGGCCTTGCCCTTGTCCTTGCCGCGCAGACGTTTGCCGAATTCGTCCGTCGTCGGATAATCTTCGATATCCGGGAAAAGGCCGAAATTCACGTTCATCGGCTGGAAAGTCTGGCCTTCCGCCAGATGTCCGCCGGTGATGTGATTGACGAGGGCGCCCATCGCCGTTGTCGCCGGCGGCGGCTCCAGTTTCCGGCCCAGCCGTTCCGCCGCCGCAAGCCGGCCTGCCAGCAATCCCATCGCCGAGCTTTCGACATAGCCCTCAACGCCGGTCACTTGCCCCGCAAAGCGCAGGCGCGGCATCGTCTTCATACGGAGCTGTCTGTCGAGCAGTTTCGGTGAGTTCAGGAACGTGTTGCGGTGAATGCCGCCAAGGCGCGCAAACTCCGCGTTCTCAAGACCGGGGATCATCCGGAAGATGTCCGTCTGCGCCGCATACTTCAGTTTCGTCTGGAAACCGACCATGTTCCAGAGCGTGCCCAGCGCATTGTCCTGCCGCAGCTGCACAATCGCATGCGCCTTCACCGTCGGATTGTGCGGATTGGTAAGTCCAACCGGCTTCATCGGCCCGAAGCGCAAGGTCTCGCGCCCACGCTCGGCCATCACTTCGATGGGCAGACAGCCTTCAAAGTAGGGCGTGTTCTTTTCCCAGTCGCGGAACTCCGTTTTCGGCGCGGCGAGCAGGGCGTCAAGGAAGCGATTATACTCTTCCTCCGTCATCGGACAATTGATGTAGGCCGCCGTATCACCCGCAGGCCCGGCCTTGTCATACCGGCTCTGGCGCCAGGCTTTGCTCATGTCGACCGAGTCGAAATACACAATCGGCGCGATGGCATCGAAGAAGGCGAGATCGGTTTCGCCCGTATGCGCGCGCACGGCTTCCGCCAGCGCAATCGAGGTCAGCGGCCCGGTCGCGACAATCACCGAGTCCCATTCTTCCGGCGGAATGCCAGCGATTTCCTCGCGCACGATCGTCACGTTCGGATGCGCTTCCAGCTTCGCCGTCACCGCTTCGGCAAACCCTTCCCGGTCTACCGCCAGCGCGCTGCCCGCAGGCACCTGATGCACCTTCGCGGTGGAAATGATCAGCCCGTTCGCGCGGCGCATTTCCTCGTGCAGCACACCGACCGCGTTCGTCCGGTGATCGTCCGAGCGGAAGGAGTTGGAACAGACAAGCTCGGCCAGCTTGTCGGTCTGGTGCGCATCGGTGCCGCGCACGCCGCGCATTTCGTGCAGGATGACGGGCACGCCCGCCTCGGCGATCTGCCAGCTGGCTTCGGAGCCGGCCATGCCGCCGCCGATTACATGGATGGGTTTCAGGGTCATGGGGGGTGAAATGCCTTCCCCGGTACCGGCGCGTCAAGATGGCGTTTGCCCTTCCTCTGCCGCAGGCTTATCTGGCGGACATCATGACGGTACGCATTTCCGCCCTCAACCTTGCGAAGGAAGGCTGGCGCCACGGCCTTGGCGCATTGGTGCCAAACCTGCGCTGGCTCGGCTTGTTCGCGCTGGCGGGCGGCTTTTACAGCGCCGCGCTACATCTGGAGGGCAATCTCGCCGCGCCGTTCGCGATGATCGTCGCCACCTTCCTCGCAGGTGTACAGTTTTCGCGCGGTGTGTATCGCAGCCTGATCGGCCCGCGGAAGGGCGGCTTCCTGAACCTCGCCCATGCGAACCTCGCGGTCTACTTCGTGTATCTCATCCTGCTGGTCGTCATCGTTCCGTTGCTCAACATCATGCTGGGCATCCTGATCCGGGCGAAAGGCACGTTCGATCTCGGCAAAGACTCGTCAGCCGACCTGGTGCAGCAAGCGACGTTGGATCTGATCCCCACATCCTACGGCCTCGTTTTTATCCTGCTGAACCTCGCCGCCTTCGCCATTCTCGCCTGGCTCGCGCTGCGGCTTTGCCTGATCGGCGCCGCCACCATTGACCGGGGCGAAACGCATGTCTTCCGCGCCTATTCCTGGACAAACGGCCACGTGCTGAAACTCGGCGCCGCCGCACTCGCAACCCACGCCTCGCCCTTTGCGGCTGCCGTCGCGGCTAACATGGCCCTGCGCGCCGTGGTTCCGGACACTGCCATCGGCCATGTCATCGAAGGCGCCGGCGGCATTCTCCTCTTCGCCCCCTTCATCCTCGCCGGCCACGGCATGGCCGCCGCAGCCTATCGCCGCTTGAGACCCGAAGCGGCCGCGCCGCAATAGTCCGAGATTGATTGCAGGGCCCGAACGCGGCTAGACTCTCCGAATTGGTCCGTGGAGGGAGCAAGCCATGATCCGGGGTTTCACGTTCGAGCGGGCCCTCAGCTGGCCTTTTACCGCACCGCACGCGGCCACTTTTCCTTTCATCTTCGGCCTCGCCTATGCGGTTGCCGCCATGGCGATCTTCGCGGGGGTCGGCCTGCTTTCGTTCAGCAGCATGCAGGAATGGTACACGCTGATGCAGTCCCTCGAAAACGAGACGGATGATGCCATCGTCTTCAGCGCGTTGATGAGCGGTTTCGGCATGATCATTCCATGGGCCTTGCTCATGTCGGTTCTTTTCTGGGTGATGTGGGCGATGTTCGAAACAGCTTCGCAGCGCCGCTATATCTGGGGCGAAGGTTTTTCCCTGCGCCTGGGCGCGGATGAGTTGCGCATAATGGTTGTCGGCCTGCTCTGGTGGCTGCTGGGAATGGTGATCGTCTTCCTGCCGGTCCTGCTGATCATGGGCTCCACATTCTGGGCGCTGTTCGCCAGCATGGCCAATCCGGAACTGGTCAACTCGCCGGAATTCGCAAACCGGATGGCGATGCAGGTCTTTGGCATATTTGGCCTGATGCTGCTGATCATGCCGGTCTATGTTTTCTTCGCGACACGGCTTTCGCCGAGTTTTGGGCTGACAGTCATGTCGCGGCGGATCCGTTTTCTCGATGCGTGGAATGTCTCGCGCGGGCGTTTCTGGCCGATCCTGGGAGCCTATGCCATCCTCGCGATCGGCGGCGGAATCATCGGGCAGGTGGTAACCGGCGTGGCGCAGGGCCTGATGATGCCGGCATTCATGCGTATGGCGAACACGGCAGAAACGGGCGGGGATCCGGCTGCGTTTATGTTCACAGCGGATTTCCTTGTGCCCGTCGGCATCTTCTATTTCCTCGTCCTGTTTGTTCAGGGCATACTGCAACACATTGTCGGCGGCCCGGCAGCGTTCGCTGCGCGGCACGATCCTGCCGGCGGTGTTGAAGAAGCGGCCCGGGTTGACGCTTTCGTCTGATCTAGGCGCAGGCGCCGGGGATTATTTCGCCCCGGCGCCTGC
>DNFL01000156.1 GCA_003486945.1 Hyphomonas sp.
GCCAACGCCCGCGAGCCCTGAGCCGGAGGCGCCGCCCGCGCCGCGGACCTGGAGTTTCGCGGAAGGCGAAGTCTTCCCCGCAGGCCGCACGCTGACGCGCCCGGAATCCGGCGTCGTGCTGGCCGATGGCACGCTGGTCGTCGTCGATCAGGTGAACGGCCTCACTGCGATTGCGCCGGATGGCAGCATCCGCCCGTTTGGCAATTTCGCCGCCGCTGGCTACAGCCATTCCCCGCCGGACTACGCCGCTGGCCCGAACGGCGCCGCATTCGAGCCGGACGGGCGCCATGTGCTGGTCGCCGATGTGTTCACCGGCAGCCTTTGGCGCACGGATACAGAAACCGAGACCACGACCCGCCTCTACCAGCATCCCTACGGCATCAACTATGCCCACCGCGATTCAACCGGCGCGATCTGGTTTACCCAGTCCACAGAGAATGCTCCGCCGCAATCCGAAGCCCGCCTGTTCGGCGCCCTCAACGGCCCGATGCCAGACGGCGCGCTGTTCCGCATCGCGCCGTCTGCGGAAGGCGAACCCCTTCCCTCACCGGAACGCCTTCTCGACGGCCTCCTCTTCGCCAATGGCTTCACGTTGGACGAGACGCGCGGAAAGCTGTTCCTCGCCGAAACCGTTGCGGGGCGCATCACCAGCTACACGGTGGACCTTGCCACCGGCGCCCTGTCTGACCGCGCGGTGCTGACCACGCTCACCTCGCCCGACAATGTCGAGCAGGCCGCCGACGGCACGCTCTGGGTCGCCACGCCAATGTCCAACCAGGTGCTGGCGATCAATCCGGACACGGGCGAAAGCCGCGTCGCCTTCTCCGCGCAGACGGAAGAGGCCGCCGCCCTTTCCGCAGAATTCGACCGCCGCGCTGCTGCCGGCGAGCCGCGTCTCGAACTTCTGTCTTCGGTGGTCTGGGACCCGATGCCCGGCCTCGTCACCGGCGTCATCCACACGCCGGGCGGCGGCCCGGTCTATATCTCCAACCTCGGCGATGCGTTGCTGAAGATCGAAGCGGCGGAGTAGCGCTCAGTCCAGCGCGCCGATGAACGGCAGGCCGCGATAGAGGCCTGCATCGTCCATGCCGTAGCCGACGAGGTAGCGGCCCGGCGCATCGAAGGCGCAGTAATCAACACCGTCGGCGCCGCGCGGCGCCCAGGGCTTCTGCGTCAGCGCCACGGTGATCACTTCGCGCGCGCCCTTGGCCAGGAGGTGTCCCTTGGCAAAATCGATTGTGCGGCCTGTGTCGTAGACATCATCGATGAGGATGACGCCCCTGCCCTCTACCGAACGCGCAAGGTCGGCGCGCACAACAACCCGGCCTGAGCTTTCGCGTGCATCGCGGTAGCTTTCGAGCCAGATCACATCCAGCACCGGGTGCACATTGCGCCGCGCCAGCGCCTTCATCAGATCGGAGGTGAACGGCGTCGCGCCAATCAGGATCGACACCGCCGTCCAGTCGCCGCCCGCAAGGCGCGGCGCGAGGCGGTCTGCCAGTTCGTCCACACGCGCCATCAGGTCTGCCTCAGAGAGGACAACGTCAATCTTCGGCAGGTCAGGCATATCAGTTCAGGTCCTCGGCGGGGATTTCAGGCAGCGCAGTTTCCTCCGCAGGCGGATCTTCTGCCGGCGGCTCGTTCGGCACCGCGCTGCGGTCGACGAAGCTGACGACGATCTCGAAACTCTCGACCGGCGCCGGCTCGACGACCACGCCGAACTGCCCTGCGGCGCCCGGCTCAAGTGAGCCCGGCGTCACGAAGGCAAAGCGGGAGGCGACTACCTTGCCCTTCTCGTCGCGCAGGTCGACGCGCACGCCGGGTGTCTCCACCGTGGTGCGCGCAACGTTGATGGCGCGGCCCGTGACAGTTACGACCGGGATCGTGTCGTTGAACGTGCGCGCGCGCTCTATATCCGCGAAATCCAGCCCAAACCGGTTCACTTCGAGGCCTGCGAGCCGGTAGGCGGCGGCCGATTGCGGCCAGACTTTCACGACATCATTGCGGAACATGAAGGCCGCGAAGGTGCCAGCTGCAAAAATGCCGCCGATCAGTACCCAGGAAAACACGGCGGCAAACCGGCTTCGCTCGCGGCGCTGTTCGCGCAATTTCTCGCGATAAACCTCGTGTGCAGGGGCTGCGGGCTTGTCTTCGGCCAGCGAAGACGGCTGCACAAACCATGAGTGCCCGCAGGCCGCACATTTCACAGTGCGGCCGCTTTCACCGATTGTTGAGTCATCGGCGAAATAATGGGTGCTGCAAGAAGGACAGGTGAGGATCATTCCGGCGTCTTTCCTGCTGTTCGCCCCGCTCGACCAACCTTGGACCCCGGACCTCGCTTTTATGACCCAGCTGCGCCCGGACATGTTCACCAGCGAAGAGGCCGTCCGTCTGGACCGGGTCTCCCTGCGCTACGATTCGTCCGAGGAGATACTTAGCGGGATTGATCTCGTCCTGAAACCCGGCAGCTTCAGCTTCCTGACAGGCGCCTCTGGGGCGGGCAAATCCAGCCTTCTCAAGCTTCTTTACCTGGCGCAGCCGCCGTCCAGGGGCGAAGTCTGCCTGTTCGGACGCCCTACCAGCCGCCTCAGCCGCGACCAGCTGTCGGCCCTGCGCCGCCGGGTCGGGGTGGTTTTCCAGGAATTCCGCCTGCTCGGCCACCTGACCGCCTACGAAAATGTCGCTCTGCCCCTCAGGGTAATGGGCCGGAAGGAAACGCAATACCGCCGCGATGTCGAGGAACTGCTCGCCTGGGTTGGCCTTGGCGAACGGCTGCACAAGCGCCCGGAAACCCTGTCCGGCGGCGAACAGCAGCGCGTCGCCATCGCCCGCGCCGTTGTCACCCAGCCGGACTTGCTGATCGCGGACGAGCCGACCGGCAACGTCGACCCCGAAATGGGCTCGCGCCTGATGCGTCTCTTCCACGAGCTGAACAAGCGCCTTGGCACGACCGTCATCATCGCCACGCATGATGTCGGCCTGATCCGCCAGATCGAGGCGCCGGTCTATCATCTTGCCAATGGCCTGCTGGCCCAGCAGAGCGGCGAAGCCACGCCCACCGCCCGCCGGCGGACCGATCCGCTGAAGGCTGCCCCATGAAGGCGCGCGAAAGCTCTCTCCTGCCGCTGGAAGATGCTCGCGAAGCGGCGCTGTTCTTCGTTGTCGGCGCGCTCTGCTTCCTCGCCGCGCTGGCGGCGCTGTCGGCCAAATCAACCTATGGCGCGGCGCGTGCCTGGACGGCGGAAGTGGAAGGCGAGTTCACCGTCTCCCTCTCCGGCGCCGATGCTGATGCCGCCTCCGAAGCCGCCCGCCTGATTGCGGGCCTCGACGGCGTGGACGCGGCACGTGTGTTCACGGATGACGAGATCAACGCCCTCCTTGCGCCGAACTTCGGCCAGAGCGGCCTGCCGGCAGACCTGCCCCTGCCGCGCCTGATCGCGGTGACCAGTGAGGGCGATGCCGAAGCACTTGGCGAACGGATGAGCGAGGCGCTGAAGGGCGCGGGCTATGACGCCGCCATTGATTCGCACACGGAATGGGCCGGCGACGTGCGCCGGATGCTCGGCATTTCGCGGCTGATCGCGCTCTCGATCGTGGCGCTCCTCTCCGCCACCGCCATCGCGGTCATCGCTTTCGCCACCCATGCCGCCCTGCTGGCGCGGCGGGACATTGTTGATGTGCTGCACGTTGCCGGGGCGCGCGACCGGTTCATCGCCAGCCTGTTCGAGCGCCGCTTCTGGCTGCTGGGACTACGCGCGGGCACCGTTGGCGCTCTGGTCGCGCTTGCCACCGTGGCGATCCTGATCGCCCTTGGCCGCTCCGGCGCCGAACGCTCCGGCCTCCTGCCCCAATTGTCGCTCGACTTCCCCGACCTTGCCGTCCTCGTCGTCACCCCCGTGATCGCGGGCCTTGCCGCCCGGATTGCCGCCGGGATCACGGTCATGCGGTCGCTGAAGTCAGTGATGTAGTGACGCCGCCCCGCTGACCCGCTAGAGGCACGGCGATGCAGATGCTCCGCTCCTACCTGTTTGTTGCCTGGCTTTACGTCTGGATGGCCATTTGCGGCATTCTCTATGTGCCGACCATGTTCATGCCGCGCGTTGTTACTCAGCGCGCCATCGGCCTTTACGCCAACATCATCCGCTTCGGCCTGAAGCTGATCTGCGGCATCGACACCGAAATCCGCGGGCGCGAGCATGTGCCGGAAGGCGCCTATATCTATGCCGGCAAGCATCACTGCATGCTGGACGTGTTCATCCCCTTCATCGTTTGCCGCGACCCGGCGATCATCCTGAAGCGGGAGCTGCTGATGACACCTTTCCTCGGCTGGTATGCAATGTCGGCGAAGATGATCCCCATCGATCGCGGCGGCACATCGAAAACGCTGAAAGCGATGGTCGATGCTGCCAAGGACCGCGCCGCAAAGCGCCGCCAGATCGTGATCTTCCCGGAAGGCACCCGCCGCCCGGTGGACGCGCCGCCTGAATACCAGGCCGCTGGCATCTCCGCCTTCAACAAGGCGCTGAACCTGCCGATCCTGCCGGTCGCCACCAATGCCGGCCTCTGCTGGCAACCGAAAGGCGCGCGGCGTACGCCGGGAAAGATCGTCTACGAAATCCTGCCGCCCATCGAAGCGGGCCTCGACCGGCGCACGTTGATGGCGCGTCTGGAGGCTGATCTCGAAACCGCCTCCAACCGACTGATCGAAGAAGGCCGCGCGGTTCAGGCGGCCAGAGGCATCAAGTGACCGCACCGACGAAGCGCACGCTGAAAGCTGCCTGCGAGCGTCTCGCCACCACCGACAAAGCCCTTGCCCGCGCTTATGAAGCCATCGGAGTGCCTGTCTGGCGATCCTCGCCGCCCGGCTATGGTATGCTCGCAAGGATGATCGCCTACCAGCAGATCACCACAAAGGCCGCCGGCACGATCTGGGGCCGGGTGGAAGATTTCCTTGGCGATGTCACCGCAGAGGCTGTGCTTGAAGCAGACCCCGAGGCCCTGCGCGCCTGCGGCCTGTCGCGCCCGAAGGTCAGCCACCTGACGTCCATCGCCGAGGCGATGGTTTCGGGCGAGTTGAATCTCACCCGCGTCTGCGCCGCTGACCTTGATTCGGCCCGCCGGGAGCTGATTTCGGTCAGGGGCATCGGCCCATGGACGGCGGAACTTTTTCTCCTCCACGCCGTTGGCGCGATGGACGCTTTCCCCACCGCCGATGTCGGCCTGATGGAGGCCCACAAACAGCTTGGCCGCTACAAAATCCGCATGGAATCAAAAGCCTTCACCAGCCACGCCGAGCGCTGGCGGCCGCACCGGGGCGTTGCCGCGCACCTGCTCTGGGGCTGGCTGAACGCCGAACGCGCCCGCGACACGGCCCCGAAAGCCGGGTGAACCCTGCCCCTTGCGCTCGGGGCGGACTGTCATAATCTGATCAAGGGAATCGGTTAGACACCGCCCTGAAACGCAAAGGAGCCTGCGTCTTCTGTTGTAACGTTATGCATCTCCCGCAGCAGCGCCGCCCGGAAATGGCGTCCGGAGGCTGGCATGGCTGAGATCATTACGGCTCCTCCGCATGGCAAGCCGGCACTCGTGCTGAATGCGGATTTCCGGCCCCTCTCTTATTATCCGCTGTCGCTCTGGCCCTGGCAGGAAGTGATCAAGGCCGTCTTTCTCGACCGCGTCGATATCATCGCCGAGTATGACTATGTCGTGCGCAGCCCCAGCCGCGAGATGCGCCTGCCTTCGGTGATCGCGCTGCGCGATTTTGTGCGGCAGGACCGCCCGCCGGCCTTCACGCGCTTCAACGTGTTCCTGCGCGACGGCTTCGAGTGCGCCTATTGCGGCGCGCATGAGAACCTGACCTTCGATCACGTCGTGCCGCGCTCGAAAGGCGGACGCACGACCTGGGAGAACATCGTCGCCGCCTGTAGCCCCTGCAACCTCGCAAAGGGCGGACGCCTGCTGCGCGATACCGGTATGCACCTGCGCCATCGCCCGTTCCGTCCGAACAATTTCCAGCTGC
>DNFL01000370.1 GCA_003486945.1 Hyphomonas sp.
GTTGTCGAGGAAGCGGAACACGTCTTCCATGAACATCGGCTCTTTCGACCATTCGAGGAAGGTCTCGGCATTCACGGAGGACAGGCAGCAAACGGCCGTGCGATCGACGCCGCGATGGTCGACGCCCGTCGGCAGCGTGATTTCCGAACAGAGGTTCGACTGGGTGACCTTCAGGCCGAGGCGTTTCTGGTGAGCCGGCATAGCGTTGTTCACGGTGTCGGTGAACAACAGGTAGGGCTCGCCGGTCTGCATGCGCAGCTCAAGGATCTTCTGCCACAGCTTGCGGGCGTTCACATATTTCAGCGTTTCGCCCGATTTCGGCGAGATCAGCGGGAACTCTTCATCTGCGCGCACAGCTTCCATGAAGGAGTCGGTGATGTTGATGCCGTGATGCAGGTTCAGGGACTTGCGGTTGAAGTCGCCGGAGGCTTTGCGGATTTCCAGGAACTCCTCGATTTCCGGGTGATGGATGTCGAGATAGCAGGCGGCGGAACCGCGGCGCAGCGAGCCCTGCGAGATGGCGAGGGTCAGCGAATCCATCACGCGGATGAAGGGGATGATGCCGGAGGTCTGCCCGTTCTGGCCGACCTTCTCGCCGATGGAGCGGACATTGCCCCAATAGGTGCCGATGCCGCCGCCGTTCGAGGCGAGCCAGACGTTCTCGGTCCAGGTCTCGACGATATCGTCCAGCGAGTCGCCGACCTGATTCAGGAAGCAGGAAATCGGCAGGCCGCGATCTGCGCCGCCATTCGAGAGAACGGGCGTCGCCGGCATGAACCAGAGTTTCGAGATATAGTCATAGATGCGCTGGGCATGGGCAGCATCGTCCGCAAAGGCGGTGGCGACCCGCGCGAACATGTCCTGATAGGTCTCGCCCGGCAGCAGATAACGGTCGTCGAGGGTCTTCTTGCCGAAGTCGGTCAGCAGGGCGTCGCGGGAGGGATCGGTCACGACCGGATTGCCCTGCACCAGCGTGATCTTCGTCTCAGTGCCCGCCTTCGGCTTGCCCTTGCGGGCGGCTTCTTTAGAGACGGAACTGGCGTTGGTTGCCGACATGGCGACCCTCCTGAAAAGACCTGAATTTACGGGGATTATCGGGGCACCGGGCCGCATCTGTGACCAGATGTGGTTTCGCGCCTCTTCCCTGACACAAGATATAGTGTCCGAAGGTTAATATGGGGTCAACGGGCCATTTCGCAAAACCTTCAAGAAGGCCGTGGAAAACTCCTGAATCAAAGGTTAACGCCGCCTCTGGATGGCCCTGATTGCAGGCGAATCCGGGCGGGTGTAGCGTCGCCGCTGTGGACGCACGAAAGGCCCCTTTCATGAGAAAGTTTATTGTTGCCGCGGCGATCATCGCCCTCTCCTTCCCGGCCCTTGGACAGGGTAACCCCGCCCCGGCCGATTCTTACACCCCGGCGTCGGTTTCTGCACTGGCCCAGCGCGCGCTCGACGCCTGCCCGGACCTGATGAGCCGCACAAGCGCAGCTATCGAGAACGGCCATGTCAGCTACCTGTATGACTATGACTGCGACTGCATGGCCCGGTCGATCGACTATGCGAGCTGGGACGAGTCGAATGCGAGCTATTCAGGCCCGAAGATGCCCGAATCGGATGCTTTCATCATCATTGGCGCCCTGGCGTCTGCCCCGACCATCGAAGATGCTTTCAGCGAAATCGATGAAAACATTAGCGATACCGGATTCGCGGTGACTTCGGCGTGCTACGAAAAGTAATCCCTGCTGCGGTGCTGGCGCTGCTCGCCGCGCCTGCCGCGCTGGCCCAGCTGGAACCGGGGGCGTTGCCGGCGCTCGAATCGGGCGACCTTCTGTTCAAGGGTGCAGAGACAGGAGCCGGAACACGGATCGCCGCGGGATGGTCACTCGGCGACAAGCGCTGGGGCCATGTGGGCATCGTTGCCGATGGCGGCCAGAGCGTCATCCATGCGGATACGGGCGAGCCCGGCGAAGTTGGCGCGGTGCGCAAGGTGGCGCTGGTGGACTTCCTTGCGGATGTGGAGACGCTCGGCGTCTATGAGATCCGCCTGACCGGGGAGGCCCGTGAGAAGTATGTCGCCTTCGCCGAATCGGCGGTCGGCCTGCCCTTCGATCATGGCTTCTCAATCCGGACGGAGAACAGCCTCTACTGTTCGGAACTGGTCTGGCGGGCGATGTCTGCGGGGCTGGGAGAGGATGCGGTCCCGGAAAAGAGCGCGCGGCTGGGGCGCACTTATGTCTCCGTCTCCGACCTGTCAGACCATCCCCTGCTGCGGGAATCGGCGACCGTCACCGAGGGCCGGGTGGCATCACTGGCGAAGTGAGGGAAAAGGTGGAGACAGGCGAGCGACCCGGGCGGAAACTCGTTAGGGCTGCTCGGTTCCCCGCCTGACCCGGTTGGCGAGCGGCCCGTCCGCCGCCTGCCTCCGAGGGCTATATGCGCAGGCGCCGGGAGAATCGCAAGCGGAGAGGCCAGCGGGCGAACCTATCGCCTTGTTCTGCCGCGTGTTAGCCATCGGGCAAAGAGACCTGATGGAGGGGTTCCCATGATCCGCCGTACCTTGTCGCTGGCCTTGCTTGCCGGCGCAATTGCTGCCCTGCCCGCCCATGCCGACGAAAAGGCGCCTTCGAAGCGCTTCACGGCAGAGCGCGTGTTCGACATTGAATATGCCACCGACCCGCAGATATCGCCGGACGGCAAGACCATCGTCTATGTCCGCCGGTCGATGGACAAGCTGAAGGACCAGGACGTTGGCAGCCTTTGGACGCTGGACGTGGCGAGCGGCGCTCACCGGCCGCTGGTGACCGGTGTTTCGGCCGCCGCGCCGCGTTGGTCGCCGGACGGATCGCGCCTCGTTTATTCCACCGCGACGAACGGCAAGCCGGAAATCCGCGTGCTGTATCTTGATACCGGCCGCAGCTTCCCGCTGGCCCAGTTCCTGGAGGCGCCTTCGGAAGCAGTCTGGTCGCCGGATGGTAAGACGATTGCCTTCACGATGTTCGTACCCGGAACAAAGCCCGCCTTCGCCACACCGCCACCCGCGCCGGAAGGCGCGACCTGGAGCGAGCCGGTAAAGGTGTATGACAATATCCAGTTC
>DNFL01000247.1 GCA_003486945.1 Hyphomonas sp.
GCGCCCGTTTTCGGCGTCCGGCCCCAGCCGGTCGAACATGTCGGACAGTTGCGTTTCAGTCAGCGTTCGCGGCGCACCGATGTCCCGCGCCAGCCGGCGGCGCACCAGCGCGAGGAACCCCGGCGCCATCTTCGGCTCGCGTCGCGCCATCGTCACGAGGCCGGCGGAATTGTCAGCGAGCGCCTGCTTGCCCAGCGCAATCGCGCGCTCCTCCCGCAAAGGCGGTCCGAACCGGATCACGGCCGACCAGCCCAGCAGCAACGCCGCCGCCAGGGCAACCAGAGTGGCGCCGACATAGGGTACCGAGAACATCATCTTCAGAAGGTTTTCCGAGCGTTCAAAGCCATGCAGCGTTGCGTCGATCAGGATCGGCTGCTGCAGGTCATACCGAAGGTAGTCGATCAGCTGAACGGCAAAGCGGGCATTCTCCTGCTGTGCAAGCCCGAATGTGTGGAACATGTCGGGGTCAGACAGGATATATATCTCACGTTGCGGATCATATGCCAGCAGCGCGCCATCGCCGGCGCTGATGATCGTTTCAAGGGACGCGGATTTGATCAGCTGCAGGCGCACATCCGGTTGGACGCTGGTCTCGCCGAACGGGGTCTCAATCCGCTCCGGAGCCGGGATACGCAGTATCTCCGTATCCGGATAAATCGCGCCCAACCGGTCATTGAGGTCACGCGCCGCGATGAAGCTTGTATCGCGCTGCCGGGAAGGCATCGCTTCATCGGTCCGGCCATACCATTTGGGCAGGACAACGAGGGTGGGCGGAATGAAAGTCTGATCCTTGAGCGCCTGCGCCGATCCGAAGGCCGGCAGCGTAACGATCATCAGGCCCCACTCGCGTTCATCCAGATCGCGGTCGAGTCGTGAAATGCTGACGGGATAGTTGGCGGCCTCGAGCAGTCGTACCAGTCCGTTGAATCCCAGCGCCGAAGTTGAGTAGGGATGATCGCCGGCCTGGTTGCGGTCGCGCATCTCCGGCGCCCATCCCGCCATGACCAGCACCGCGCCAAATGAAATGACAGCGATGGCGATCAGGATTGCCACTACACGCGTTGAGAACGGTGAAGCGCCAGCTTTGAGCGAACTGCTCATGCGCCCCAGCCTTCGCCGAAGGCGAACTCTTCATAGCTGCGCCGTGCATGTTGCCAGCCGCCGCTGTCCACGGCGCGCCCGCCGAAATGACTGTTCTCCACGACCTGAATGATCGGCGCGAGCGCACGCCGAGCCCGCTCCGGCAATCGACCGAGACCAGCAATTTCGCGCGAGGTCAGCGATGTCGGCACACCGCCCTCAAGCCGGGTCTGGATGTCTTCGATGGAGCGGTACAGAAGCAGATGAACCGCTTCGGCAAACTTGCCCTCGCGCGCCAGCGCATCGGCATCGTCGAGCAGTGACCGCGCGGCTGTTGCATCCGGCCGGATGTCCGTCAGCTGATCATCTTCGGCTTTTGATTTCGCCGCCTTGCGGCCGCCAAAGCGAATGCGGATCGCCTCCCCAAACAGGAAGTAGATGAGGCCCGCGATCACGGCGGCGACAGCGAGCCAGAATATGATCCGGAACACCGGGCCGAGAGCATTCAGGAAATCCCCGATGGCCTTCAGCCAGGGTGGTGGCGGATCGGGCGGGGTCAGTTCTACCGGCGCAGCTTCGGGCCGGATGAATTGCAGGTCTGCATCCTTGAGGATGGCGGCATGCGCCTTGTCGACATTGCTCAGGTCGGTTGCGACGAAATCCTGGCCAAAGTCAAAGTCGCCCGAGGCGCCGTCTTCCTCCTCAAACTCTGAAATGTCGGGCGTATCCCAATCGCCGGCTTGCTGGCCCCATGCCGGGTATGCCAACACGGCCATCAGTCCCAGCGCGGCCAGCGGAAGCTTCCACCCGTACATCAGGGACCAACTCTCCTTGCGACTCTTCCGCACCGACCGCCCCCGAGACTATTTCAGAGGTTGGAGGACGCTTCAACGGCCACTTGCGGCGCTATGGCTTCCGGCGCTACAGGCCCCGGATGACGTCAGAGAGGCAAGATATGGACAAGGCAGAGGCGTACCGGCAGCTGGCAGAAGAGGTTGCGAGCGTTGTCGCCGGGGAGACATCCGAGACCGCGCGTTGTGCGACTGCGGCTTGCCTGCTGGCGCAGGCCTTCCGGCCGCGCTTCTTCTGGACCGGATTTTACCTTGTGGATCCGCTGAAGCCGCAGGAACTGGTCGTGGGGCCTTATCAGGGCACGTTGGGCTGCCTGCGTATCCCGTTCGGCAAGGGCGTCTGCGGCCATGTGGCCGCCACGCGTGAGCCTGTCATCGTGCCTGATGTACACGCGTTTCCGGGCCACATCGCCTGTGATGCCGCTTCGAATTCGGAGATCGTTGTGCCTGTCTTTCGCCCGGATGGCTCTCTGGCCGGTGTGCTGGATGTCGACTCGACCGAGTACGACGCCTTTGACAGCGTTGATCAGGAAGGCCTGACGGAAATCTGCAGGATACTACTCACCGCCTAGGAAATGCGCGGGCGAGGCTTCCGGCTCCGGCGGGGGCGGCGGTTCGGGCGTTGGTCCGGCGACCACCTCGATCCGTTTGCGCAGGGCTTCCTCATGGATATCCAGCTTGCGGGCTTTCAGTCCCTCAATCGGTTTCGGCGATGCATTGAGTTCCAGCCAAACGTCCAGCTCCGGCGTACTGGCTGGCCACACTGGCAGGCCCGACCCATTGGGGTCTCCGGTCCGCGCGAAGTTGGCCCAGTAGGCGACCATCTGATCCGTCAGGCGCCGGTCTGCGTCCGTGATTTTCATCCCGGGCAGGTGGCTGTCCAACACGAATGAAAGTTCCGCCGCATGATAGGCGCCAATCGTTTGCCCCTTCGCTGGCGGGACGCGCGTGAAGTGATAGAGGTAGGTCGGCCCGCCCGCCTTGGCGTTCTGCATGCCGGTGAAGCGCATGTGCACGCCGAACATGTCGTCGCCCAGCATGTCGGCATGTAGTTGTTGTCCCACTGCG
>DNFL01000044.1 GCA_003486945.1 Hyphomonas sp.
ACACGACGCCCCCTTGCCGACCTTTCCGTCCGCCCGCTGACGACGCGCGACGGGCCGGACTACGCGCCGATCGTTTCGCCGGACGGCAAGCGCATCGCGTATCGCGGTTTTGACGACAAGGTGCTCTCCTTCCAGCAGGATGATCTCTACCTGATGAATGCCGATGGCAGCGGCAAGACGGAGCTGGCTGCGGATTTCTTCGGCAGCTTTGGCACGACGAAATGGGCCGCGGATGGCAAGAGCCTCTTGTCGCTGGTCGAGGATCACGGCGTCCTGTCGCTGTACCGCATCGGCCTTGATGGCAAGACGAGCCTGGTGGTGACCGACATTGGCGGCACTTCCATCGGGCGGCCCTATGCCGACGGGCAATTCTCCGTGAGCGGAGGAAGAAACCCAGTTGTGGCCTATACGGCCGGCTTTGCAGACAAGCCTTCGGAAGTCGCCAGCATCGGGCTTGATAGCAAGAACCGGAAGGTGATGACGGCGCTGAACGAGGATGTGCTGCCTTTCCTGCAGATGTCGCGTGTCGAGGAGATCAAGGTCGCCTCAAGCCATGACGGGCTGGAGATCGAGGCCTGGGTGGCGCTGCCGCCGGACTTCAAGGCCGATGGCAGTTTCCCGATGATCCTAGAAATTCATGGCGGCCCGTTCGCGATGTACGGCCCCTACTACGCCAGCGAGATCCAGCGCTATGCGGCGGAAGGGTATGTCACCGTCTGGGCGAACCCGCGCGGTTCGACCGGTTATGGCGAAGACTTCGCGCTGAAGATCGACAAGGCCTATCCCGGCAATGATTATGACGACCTGATGAGCGTGGTCGATGAGCTGGTTGCGCGCGGATATGTCAGCGAGGACAGATTGTTCGTGACCGGAGGATCGGGCGGCGGCATCCTGACGGCGTGGATCGTGACGAAGAATGACCGGTTCGCGGCGGCGGCCTCGATCAAGCCGGTGATCAACTGGTTCACGATGGCGCTGGCCGCCGACATTTCGCAATTCGTGCGCCGCCACTGGATACGCTCCGATCCGTGGACAGACCCGGAAGCCTTCCTGAAATTCTCGCCGATCCGCTTTGTCGACAAGGTGACGACGCCGACGCTGATGATGGTGGGCGAGGAAGACTGGCGCACGCCGACCTGGGAGGCCGAGCAGTTCTATACCGGCCTGAAGATGAACGGTGTCGACACCGCCCTCATCCGTATCCCCGGCGCCTCGCACGGCATCACCTCGCGCCCCAGCCGCCTGATTGCCCTGACGGACAATATCATGGGCTGGTTCGCGAAATATGATCCGGCGAAGAAGGAAGAGAAGACGGAGTAGCGTCTCTTTCCTCACTCATCCATTGATCGCGCGGCTGTCTTCCGGGGCGGCGGCGCGGTCATTGAGGCCATAGTCGCGGATGACGGCGGCCACGCGCAGGCGGTAGTCCTGGAACACCGTGCGCCGGCCTGCGGACTGAGCGCCGCGATGTTCGGCGAGCCCTCGCCATTCGGCCATCGCCGCTTCATCGCGCCAGAAGGACAGCGACAGGAACTTGCCCGGCATCGTTAGGCTTTCATAGCGCTCGATGGAAATGAAGCCGTCGATCTGTTCGAGCCTCGGGCGCAGCTTTGCAGCGATGTCGAAATAGGTGTCGGTGCGGCCCGCATTCGGCAGGGCTTCGAAGATGACGGCGATCATTCGGGCGCGCTCCGGGCAGCATGCGGGGCGGAGGCGAGTTTCAGGAAGATGCGGTCTTCTTTCAGGATGAAGCGCTCGCGCCGGGCGAACTGATAGTTTTCCCGTCCGAGCGGGTCGGCGGCAAGGCGCGCCTTGTAGGCTTCGTAAGCGGCGAGCGTTGGCAGGGTGTAGACGCCGTAAGCCGTGGTGGCCGAGCCTTCGTGCGGCGCGAAATAGCCGAAGAGGTCTGCGCCGCAGCGCGGGATCGCTACGCCCCAGGTGCGGGCATATTGTTCGAACTGATCCCTCCTGAACGGATCGATCTGATAAGTGATGAAGCAGGTGATCAAGCCAGCATTCCTTTCCATGTCTGTGCCGGCGGTTTAGCGGATTGGCGGACGGATATGGTTCGATTAGGATCGAACCATGAAAGAAGGCCCGGACATCTCCCGCGTTGCTGCTCTGATCGGCGACCCGGCGCGCGCCAACATGCTGAGCGCGCTGATGGACACGCGGGCGCGCACGGCGGGCGAATTGTCGGCGGAAGCCGGCGTCACCAAGCAGACTGCCAGCTCGCATCTTGCGCAGCTGCTGGATGCCGGCCTCGTGCACCGCGACGTGCAGGGCCGCCATCACTATTACCGCCTCGCCGGGCCGGATGTGGCGGCTGCGCTTGAGGCGCTGATGACGCTTTCAGATGCGCGCGCAGGACGAAGGCTGCGCGCCGGGCCGAGTGATCCGTCGCTGCGCAAGGCGCGGGTCTGCTACGATCACCTTGCCGGAGAACTCGGTGTACTGATGTTTGACCGGATGACGTCCGGCGGCTGGATCGGCGCGGCGGATGATGCGCTCTCCGTTTCGGACCTTGGCTGGAAACGCCTGAAGCAGATCGGGATTGAGTCGCAGGATTTCGAAGGCACACGCCGCCCGCAATGCCGGACCTGTCTCGACTGGAGCATGCGGCGCTATCATTTGGCGGGCAGTGGCGGCAATGCCGTGCTGGAAAGGATATTCCAGAACGGCTGGGCACGGCGCAGCAAGGGCAGCCGCGCGGTCGTGTTCACGCCGGAGGGCGAGGGGCGGTTCCGCAGGTGGCTGGAAGGGTCTGCGCGGCGGCGTTAGCGCGCCGGAACGTGGGCGGCGATGAGGTGCGGACCCGGTTCGCGGAAGGCGCGTTCGAGCGCCGCGTCGAATTCTTCCGCCGTTGCCGCATTCACGGCCGGCACGCCCTGGGCTTCGGAGAGTTTCACCCAGTCGATCTCCGGGCGGCCGAGGCCGAGGAGGTCTTCGGCGACGCGGCCCGGATTGCCGGCGCCGGTGCGGGCCAGCTCGATGTTCAGTATGCGGTAGGAATGGTTGACGAAGACGACCGTGACGACGTTCGCCTGCTCGCGCGCCATGCTCCACAGCGCCTGGTTGGTGTACATGCCCGCGCCGTCGCCGGTCAGGCAGAGCGTCTTGCGGTCCGGCGCGGCGAGCGCGGCGCCAAGGGCGAGCGGCATGCCCTGTCCGATGGCGCCGCCGGTCAGCATCATCCAGTCATGCGGGCGGGCGCGGCCGGTCATCATGAAGGAAGGCAGGCCGTTGGAAACGCCGTCATCGGAGACGAAGCTGCCTTCCGGCAGGTGGCGAGCGATGGAGGCGCCGATGGTGGCGGCATTGAGGGCGCCGGAGGGCGCGCCGGGAGTGTCGAGCGGTGCTCCGTCTGCGGAGGTTTTCGCGCCGAGCGCATCGGCGAGGGCGGCAAGGATGGCGGCGCTGTCGCTTTCAGGCCCGCCGATGATCATCGGGGTGCAGCTTTCCGGCACCAGAACGCTGGGGCGGCCGGGATAGGAGAAGAAGGCGACCGGCACCTGCGTGCCCGCAACCAGCATCAAGTCCGTGCCTTCAAGGTCTGCCATCGCGCCTTCGGCGAAGTATTGCATCCGCTCCGGCGCGAAGAGGCCAGCGCCGCGCGCCATGCGGGGGAAGAATGTATCTGTCAGCACACGGATGCCAGACGCCTTCAGGCGCGCCGCCTGTGCGAGGCCGGCGGGTTTCAGCGCCGTGCCGTTGATCAGGATGACGGGCTTCATGGCATTGCGCACGGCCTTTGCGGCGGCCGCAATACGGTTCGGATCCGGCGCCCAGAGTGCGGGACGCTTGCGCGCCTTTCCGGGCTTGCCGCCTTCGGTCCAGGCCGTGTCGGCGGGCAAGAGCAGCGAGACGGGACCCGGTACCGGGCCGAAGCTCGCCTCCCAGGCTTCAGCGGCCAGCTCGCCGGCATCGGCCACACGGTCGGCTGATTTCAGCCAGACGGAATTCGGGCCTGCGAGGCCGCGGATGTTGGACGTGAGCGGCGCATCATAGCGAAGATGCGGCACGGCATGATCGCCGATGACGTTGATCATCGGCGTCCAGGCGCGCTTGGCATTGTGGATGTTGGCGCCGCCATTGAGATAGCCCGCACCGAGATGCAGCAGCGTCATCGCCGGCTGGCCGGTGACGCGCGCATGACCATCTGCCGCGCCAGTGGCCACGCCTTCAAACAGGCAGAGCACGGAGCGGATGCGCGGCTCGTGGTCTAGCGCGGTGACGAGGTGCATTTCAGACGTGCCGGGATTGGCGAAGCAGGCCGTGACGCCGTGGTCTGCGAGCGTGGAGACGAGCGCCTCTGCGCCTGTCAGCGTGGTCACCGAATCTGCCATTCTTGCCTCCCGGATTTTCGTATCGGGAGTTCCCTAGGCGAAATCAGCAGCGAGTGCAAAAAAAGCAAAACGGGCCGCAGGTTTCACTAGGAGCAAGGGGTTCTCCCGTGTGAATCCTGCGACCCGCCACAAGCCAAAGGGGAATGGCTGGGCTGCAGCATTCGCTACAGCTTGCGGACGTATATACAGTCCGGATGCCAAAAATCGAGCCCTTTTAGGCCCTTACACCTGCAAACTCCCGGTATGATTGCAGAAACTTGCATCAGAACAGAATTTTACCCGGCACAGGCGCGTTCGAATAAAGGGTATCAATTTGATCGGCCCGCAACTCCTGGGTGCGAGACTGGTTGATATAGCCTTTCTCAGTGATTTCGCCGAGATCAGCGCGCGGCTGCAAGGGTTGCAGCAGGATGCGCGCAATGCGCGCTGCGGCGTTGGGATTCGCCTTGTTGTGCGCGGCGATTGCCGTGCGCAGGGCCGCTTCGATTCCGGGATGGCGGACCAGATCGTCCAGCGACTGGCCCGCTCCGGCGAGGCGCTGGCAGAAGGCTTCGTTGAGGAATCCGAGCAGGCCGATCTCATCGCGGTTGAGGCCGCAGACGATGGCGTCTGACAGGATGCCGCCGGATGCGGTGACGGCGGCCATGCGGACAGCGCCGGCCGAGACCCAGGTGCCGCTGGCGAGCTTGAACTCTTCCACTGTACGACCGTCGAAGGCGAGGCCTTTTTCGGGATTGGCGGGGTCGACGAATTTCACCGCATCGCCGAGACGGTAGAAGCCTTCCTCATCGAAGGCTTCGGCGGTCTTTTCCGGGTTGCGGAAATAGCCGGGCGTGACGTTGACGCCTTTCACGCGCAGCTCGAGCTTTGTGCCGGCGGGCACGAGCTTGAACGTGTTTCCAGGAAGCGGCAGGCCGATGAGGCCCATCCGGTCGTTCGGCCAGTGGACGTTGGAAGCGGTGGGCGCGGTTTCAGTTGCTCCGTACCCGGCAGACAGGGAAATGCGCTGGCCGGTGACGCGCACGGCGACGACCTGGATGCGCTCGTAGATGTCCTGCCCCATCGCGGCGCCGCCATAGGCCATGGAAGTGAGGCGCGAGAAGAAGACTTCGGCGAGTTCAGCATCCTGTTCGAGCGCGGTGGCGAGCGCGGCCCAGGCCTGCGGCACGGTGGTGTGCTGTGTGGTGGGGATTTCCTTCAGGTTACGGAGCATTTCCGGAAGGCGCTGCGGCGTGGGTGCGCCCTGGTCGATATACATCGTGCCGCCCCAGTCCAGCATGTTGTGAAGGATGGCATTGGCGCCGTACGTGTGGCTCCAGGGCAGGAAGTTGACCATCACCTGCGGGCCGCCGGTGATCTCGTTCAGGCGGTCCTCATCCCAGACAGAGCGGATCATCTTGGAGTTCGCGGCGATCATGCCGTGCGTGTTGATCACCGCTTTCGGCTCACCCGTTGAGCCGGAGGTGAGCATGTATTTCGCCACGGCCTTCGGCGTGAGCGCAGCATAGGCGGCGTCGACGGCCGGGCCCGCCTGCCCTGCGAAATCCTCTAGGCTGACGGCGCGCGGCACGTTTGGCGCGTTGCGCGAATAGATGACGAGACGGCCTTCGAGGTTCATGGCAGAGAGCGCGCGCTGATATTCGGCGCCGTCTTCGACATAGATGAATTTCGGGGTCGTCAGCCGGTCGATATAGTTGAGGCGGACAAGGTCCTGGCTGAGCAGCGCATAGGCGGGGGTGACCGGCACGGCGGGGCTGCCGGCCCACATGGCGCCATACATGATCAGCGCATTGTCGATGGAGTTTTTCGACAGGATCATCACCGGCGCGTCCTGCCCTGCCCCCTCGCTGAGGAAGGCAGCGGCGAGGCGTTTCACATGTGCGAGACCGTCGGCATACGTCACTTCCCGCCAGCCGGGCTGGGACGGATCTTCCGGCCAGCGTTCGGCAAGCCAGATCTGATCCGGGCGTTCAGCGGCCCACTTCACCAGCGGTGCCAGCGTGTGCGGCGGCCAGGCTTTCAACGGCTGGCCGCTGTCGAGATAAATTGTGCCATCCGGGCGGCGATCCATCTTCAGCTTCAGCGGCAGGTAGGGCACTTCCCGGAACGGGATATGGGCGGTGGTGCTCATGAAAGGCGCTTGGCTCCCTGCGCGTAGATGCTTTTGCTTTCTCTTGAACCGGCGCGCCAGGATTGTCACGGGTGCCCGCGCGGCGGGTTCCCATCTTACGCGAACAGGCTGGCGCCCATCGGCAGGCGGCTGCTAAGTGCGTTCCGGGCGCGGCGCGGATGGACAAGGCAGGATCGATGGCAAACAAGGATCAGGGAAAGCCGAAAACCGGGCGCAGTTCGCTGGTCCTCTGGATGGCCGCCCTTCTGGCGGTGGCCGCGATTGCCTTTGCTGCCGGATATTTTGCCCCGCGGCCCACCCCAAAAGCGCCGGCGCCGGACCCGGCGATCAGCCGCACGCTGAGCCGGCTGGCTGTCGTCATGTCGGATATCCACGAGGACGAAGCCCGGCTGGTAGAGCTGCGCCAGTCGCCGGACGCAGCAGTGCGCAGCGCTGAAACTGCAGCGCTGGAATCTTTGCTGCAAACGAGGCGCGAAACCGCTGCGCAGCTCTGGCAGGACCTGGGCGCGCTGATGGAACTGATCCCGCGGCATCTGGATACGAGCGAACTGGTGCGTTTCCCGTCGGAGCCGGTGGAGCGGCACAATTACAACCAGATCTACCACCCGATCGAAGGGCCGCAGCCCTACAAGATGCCTGCGGGCTTCGCTTTCCGGTTTGACCGGATCGTCCCGCAGCGGGACGGCTCGCTGCTGCACCGGCTTGATGCCAACTCCGGCGGCGCGATCAAATGGGAACGCGAGTTGTCGCGCCTGCGCACCGAGGGACACTACACCGTCGAAGCGACCATCAGCCGGACGCATCCCGGCGTGGTCTATGCGCCGCTCTGGCTTTACTCCGAAGGGTCATCCGAAGGCGGGCATGAATTCGATTTCGAGCTGATGCAGGGGCGCATCGAATACAATCTTCACAACGGGCATGGCGGCTTCAACATGCGCAAGGTGGAGAAGGATGTCGCCGGCCACCGGATGCGGTTCGAGATCATCCGCCGGCCGCTGGAAGTCACCATGCGCGCGACAAGCCTGACGGATGGATGGAGCGATGAACTGGTGGTGACGCCGGCCAAGGTCGCCGAATGGGCGAAGCAGGATGGCGCGCCGCCCGAGCTGCGCTTTCCGCCGGGCCATGTCGCGATGTTCCCGGTGACTGAACTCTGGCGATGCCACTGGGCGGAGTGGTGCGGAGAATGGACGCCGCTGCCAACCGGCGAGATGATCGACATGGTGATCCACGGCTACCGGGTTGATCCCTAGCGGAGCGTTCAGGGATCGAAGCCTTCGTTCTCGATGTAGACGACCGTGCCGCAATGCTTGCAGTGAACCGCGTCGCGGTCATGGCGCATCAGGCCGCACTTTGTGCATTCGACTTCGGCTTTCTCTGTCGGCGTGACGAGGGCCTTCAGCAGGCGGAGGAAAAGCGTGACGCCGAGCAGCATGATGACGATAGGCAGCACGCGCCCGGTCCAGCCGACGAGTTCGATATCGCCATAACCGGTGGTCGTCAGGCTGGTGACGGTGAAATAGAAGGCGTCGAGATAGTTCTTCATGTCAGCGCTTTTCTGCACCTGGTCGGCATAGACGAGAGCGGACATGATGAAGAGGAAAACGATGAGGTTCACAGCACGCTCGATCAGCACGCGGTGGAAACGCAGATATTTCGAGAGCGGGCTCCTGTCGTCAAGAATACTGAAAGCCCGCGCGACCCTTAGGGCACGGATGATGCGCAGGAAGCCGTAATTCTGCGAGACCAGCGGCGCGAGCATCGAGAAGACGACGATCAGGTCCGCGATATTCATGAAGCGCGTGAAGAAGCGCTTTTTCTTCGGCGCGATATAGAAGCGCGCGGCAAGATCGAGCGCGATGAAGACGCCGATCACATAATCAAGCCAGAAATGGTAGCCTTCCTTCGGAATGAAGGGAGAGACGAGAAAATAGCTGATCGTTAGAATGTCGAAGACCAGCATGCCCCAGCGAAAGCGCAGCGGCCATTTGCCGACGCCTTCATAAAGCCAGACCAGCGCGCGACGCAGGCCGGGGAATTTCTTCTCTGCTGCGGCATCTTTGGGAAGATCGGTCATGCGGCCGCCTCCAGCGCCGCGACGGCGCGCTTCATGTTCTCGCGCGCCAGCGCATCCCATTCTGAGTGAGCGATGTCGGTGAGGTAGAGCCGCTCGCGGGCGAGGAAGCCTTTCAGGATTGCGCCGCGGCCTGCGCGGAAAGCCTCTTCAGGCACGAAGGCGTATTCCTTGCGGATATCGGTTTCGTAGCGGTCGTAAATATGAGTTGGCGCGCCGAGAATGGAGAGGTCAAGATCAAGGAAAAGTGCGGTATCGGCGGCGGCGTCTTGGCTCATGCCATCCGGCACCTTGTGGGCAGCGGTGGCGCGTACGATGGTAGCGGCGAAGGCGATATCATCCGCAGGCAGATGATCCTTGGCCTCCCGCTCCATCAGGATAGCGCTCTGCTCTTCGTTATCCTTCTCCGTCGGATCATAGATGGCGTCGTGAAAATAGAGCGCCCAAAGGACAGGCACCGGCCGATGGAAGGTTGCCTCCCAGCGGCGGTAATGGCGCATCAGCGCCTCGATATGCGCCCAGCTGTGATAGTGGCGTCCCGGTTCGGAATAGCGGGCACGCAGGGCGTCGATCATTCGTGCCGGGATCAACCGACCGGCTCCAGCGTTTCGTTGAAGCGGACAGGTTTGCCGCCGCCTTTCTTCACGATCTCGCCGTCGCGCATGACGAAGGCGCCGCGCACGATGGTGGCGACGGGCCAGCCGGTGGCTTCGAAGCCGTCGAACTGGGTCCAGCCGCATTTGGATTTTGACCAGGTGTTGGTGATGGTCTGCTTGTGCTTCAGGTCCACGATGGTGAAATCGCCGTGATAGCCTTCTGCGATGCGGCCCTTGTCGGCGAGGCCGAAGACGCGCTGCGGGCCGGCGGATGTGAGTTCGACAAACCTCTGCAGGCTGAGCTTTCCGTCATTCACATGGGTCAGCATCACCGGCACCAGCGTCTGCACGCCGGGCATGCCGGAGGGGCTGGCGGGATAAGGCCGCCGCTTTTCTTCGATCGTATGGGGCGCATGATCCGTCGCCAGAACATCGACGATGCCGGCATTCAGCGCGCGCCAGAGGGCCTCGCGGTGGCGGGCTTCGCGCACGGGAGGGTTCTGCTGGGCGAATCCCTTGAGGCGGTCATAGCAATCGGGCGCGGCGAGCGTCAGGTGGTTGGGCAGGACTTCGACGCTTGCGACATCTTTCGCGTTGACGAGAATATCCATCTCCTCGGCGGTCGAGATATGCAGCACGTGGATGCGCTTGCCGGTCTTGCGCGCGAGGCTGAGCAGGCGGCGCGTCGATGAGACGGCGGCCTCGACATCGCGCACGATGATATGGCTGTTCCAGTCGCCGGTGACGGCGAGGTGGCGGCGTTCCTCAAGGCGGTATTCGTCTTCCGAATGGAAAGCGGCGCGGCGCTTGATGGCGCGCAGGACGGCTTCGACGCCGGCGTCATCCTTGATGAGAAGGTCGCCAGTGGAGGCGCCCATGAAAACCTTGACGCCGCAGCAGCCGAGCATGCGTTCCATCTCGGGCAGAAGGGCGACGTTGTCGTGCGTGGCGCCGGCATAGAAGGCGTGGTCGATGTCCATCCTTCCCTTCGCGCGGGCGAGCTTGTCGAGCATCAGGTCCGGCGTGATGGTCGAGGGGTTGGTGTTCGGCATTTCGAACACGGCGACGACGCCGCCGAGCGCTGCCGAGCAGGCTTCGGTTTCAAGGTCCGCCTTGTATTCGAGGCCGGGCTCGCGGAAGTGGACCTGCGTGTCGATGACGCCCGGCAGGATGTGCAGGCCGGCGGCGCCGTAGATCTCGCCGGCAGCAGCCTGGGAGAGGTCGCCGATGCGGGCGATGCGCTCGCCGATGATGCCGATATCGGTGCGGGCTTCGCCGCCCGGGGTGACGACTGTGCCGCCGCGAAGGATGAGGTCGAAAACCTGTGTCATGGCGGGCCTTATCGCGCCGCAGCGGGAAAATGTCACGCGGGGGTTATGCGTAGGTGCGGGGGTGGGCCCGCTATCCTTCGACTTCGCCCAAGGATGAGCTTCGGGAGGTTTGGGAGCGCGGCGTATTTCTCCGCATGCGTCCGCGTGGTTTGCCGGGGTTACAGCGGATTCCAGCTTTTTACATTTTCGGGCGGGTTGACCTCGGGGGGTGGGGGGAGGATGAACGGGGGTGTTTTGAGAAGGCTTTTTTCATGTCCCATTCCCTGTCCCGCCCGCTGAGCCATCCGGTGCTGCGTCCTGTGCTGATTGCCGTTTCAGGGGTCGCGGCGCTGACCGTGTCTTCCTTTGTGGCGCTGCCGATGGTGCCGGTGCCGGTGACGATGCAGACACTGGTGGTGGTACTGATGGGGGTGGTGCTGGGCCCAAGGGCGGGTGCGGCGGTGGTGATGGCCTGGCTGGGGCTGGCGCTGGCTGGAGCGCCGGTGCTGGCAGGCGGCAAGGCGGGGCTGATTGCGTTCACCGGGGCGACGGCCGGTTACCTGCTGGCCTTCCCGGTGGCAGCATTCCTGGCGGGGTATCTGCCGAAGGTGCATTCGGTGGCCGGGCATGGGCTGCGCTTTGCCGGGTTCCTGGGGCTGCACGGGCTGATCCTGGCGGCGGGCGGGGCGTGGCTCGCCGTGCTGACGACGCCGGAGATTGCACTGGCGACGGGGTTTGTGCCGTTCATCGTCGGATCGCTGCTGAAGAGCGGGCTTGCCACCGCTGTGATCGCGGCGAAGGGCACGCTGAAGGGCTGAGGGCGCATGCTTCGCCTGCCCCATCGTGCGATTGTTTCGCTGACCGGACCGGACACGTTCTCCCTGCTGGAGCGGACGGTGACGCACACGGTGACGGACTGGGCGGAGGGCGAGGTGCGCTATGGCGCGCTGCTGACGCCGCAGGGCAAGGTGATTGTCGACTATCTGGCGCACCGGGCAGACGGCGGCGTGCGGATTGATGTACATGAGGATGCGGCCGACGACATAGTGAAGCGGCTGAAACTGTTCCGGCTGCGCGCGGCGGTAGAGATTGCGCGCGATGAGGGGCTGGTCTCCGCGATTGTCGTGGAAGGCGCGCCGGACCCGCGCAGCGCGAAGATGCCGAAACGGGCGGTGGTAGCGGCGGCGCAGGCCGGCGAGCCCATTCCGCGCTGGGACGCGCTGGCAATTGCGGCAGGCATTCCCGAATGGGGCCGCGATTACCGCGCGGCGGAAGTGTTCCCGACCGATATCAACATGGACCTGATGAACGGGGTTGACTATCGCAAGGGCTGTTTCGTCGGGCAGGAAGTGGCGAGCCGGATGAAGCGCAAGGGATTGATCCGCAAGCGGACGGTGCGCGTTCGCGGCGGCGCGCTGGAGGCTGGCGCAGAGGTGCGCGCAGGCGCGGGCGTGATCGGCACTGTGACGAGCGCGGTGGGCAACGAGGGATTGGCGCTGATCCGCACTGACCGGTTTGCGAAATCTATCTTGGCCAAAGATATTGTCACGGTGAAGGACGCCCCGGCAGAAATTGAAGGCGCGCCCTGGCTGATTGCCGAAGTGAAGGCCCATCTGGAGACACCGGCAGATGATTGACGAGACACCTTATTGCGGCTGGGCGCCGGTGAGCGACCGTCTGTACAGGGACTATCATGACGAGGAATGGGGCGTGCCTGAGCGCGACCCGCGCGCGCTTTGGGAAAAGCTGCAGCTGGACGGGATGCAGGCGGGGCTCAGCTGGATCACCATCCTGCGCAAGCGCGAGACGATCCGCGAGGAGTTTGACGGGTTTGACCCGGAGCAGCTGGCGCGGTGGACACCGAAGCGGGTTGACCGGGCGATGAAGAACCCTGGCATCATCCGCAGCGCCAAAAAGATCGAGGCCGTGATCGGCAATGCGCAGGCCTATCTTTCCATGATGGAGGGCGGCGAGGACTTCTCGGACTATTGCTGGAGCTTTGTGGGCGGCAAGCCGATCGTCAACCGCTGGCGGAATTTCCGCGAAGCGCCGACCTTCACGCCATGGTCGGACGCCATGTCCAAGGACCTGAAAAAGCGGGGGTTCAAGTTTGTTGGCCCGACAATCGTGTATGCATGGGCGCAGGCAGTTGGCATGGTCAATGACCATGAGGTAAGCTGCCCCCGTCACCGGGAAGTGAGGGAACGAAAATGAAGATGCGACTGATGCTGGCAGCCGGCGCGGCGGCGATTGTGGCGGCGGCATGCGCCTCGAGCGAACCGGCGGGGCAATATGCCAATCCGGTGGACGCCTGCGCAAACGAACCGACGCAGGAAGAACGCGACCAGTGCATGAAGAATGTGGTGGCCGATGTGGCCCTTTCCGTGAAACGCGAAAGCGAGCGGAAGAAGCGGTGATGCGCCGGTGGGCGGTCGCCGCAGGGCTTGCCGGGATGGCAGCGCTGGCGGGTTGCCAGACCTGGCATGACCGGGCTGACGCAAGGGCACTGGAAGCCTGCGCGCAGATTGCCGATGCGGGCGAGCGGGCGCGCTGCCGCGAGACGGTTGCCGAGACCGAACGGGCCCGCCAGCAGAAGGCGCTGGACGAGGTTCAGGTGCACCTGGACGAAGCCGAGGAGCGCGAGCGGCTGCACGAAGTGTTCGGCAAGCCGAAATAGACCTGATCTCGCGCGTGACTCCCCGGCCTTGTGCTGGCGGGGCGGCGCGCGTTACACCTTGCGATACAAAGATATAGCAAGAAGGGCCGGGCGCCTTGCGCTGGCGGGCTCTGCCGGAGAGACAAATGCCGAGTCCCGTGATTTCCGCCACAGGCCTGTGGACCCCGCCCCATTCGATTACCAATGAAGAGCTGGTGGCCAGCTATAACGCCTGGGCCGAGAACTGGAACCGCGAGAATGAGGCGGAGATCAAGTCCGGCCTGATGGAGCCGAAGCCGTCTTCCTCGGTGGAATTCATCGAGAAGGCCTCGGGTATCAAGGCGCGCTATGTGGTCGACAAGGACGGCGTGCTGGACCCCGACATCATGGCGCCGCGTATCGGCGAACGGCCGAACGAGCAGATTTCCATCCTCGCCGAGATGGCCGTGCATGCGGCGCGCGATGCGCTGAAGCGCGCGGGGCGCGACCCGAAGGATGTGGATGCAGTGATCTGCGCAGCATCGAACATGCAGCGCGCCTATCCGGCGATGGCGATCGAGATTCAGGAGGCGCTGGGGATCGAGGGCTTTGCGTTCGACATGAACGTGGCGTGTTCCTCGGCGACGTTCGGGATTCAGACAGCGGCGGATTTTGTGCGGTCAGGCAATGCGCGCTCTGTGCTGGTGGTGAACCCGGAGATCTGTTCGGGGCACCTGAACTTCACCGACCGCGACAGCCATTTCATCTTTGGCGATGTGGCAACCGCGGTGCTGGTAGAAGATGTGGCGATGGCGCCGAAGGGACACTGGAAGATCCTCGGCACGAAACTGAAGACCCAGTTTTCGAACAATATCCGCAACAATTTCGGCTTCCTGAACCGCGCGGCGCCGGAAGGCGTGGGCGCGCCGGACAAATTGTTCGTGCAGGAAGGCCGCAAGGTGTTCAAGGAAGTGGTACCGATGGTGGCAGAGATGATCACCGCACATTCGGCAGAGCTGGGCATTCCGGCGTCGGAGCTGAAGCGGATGTGGCTGCACCAGGCGAACGCCAACATGAACCGGCTGATTTCTTCCAGGGTGCTCGGCCATGAAGCAAGCGAGGCGGAGAGCCCGACGGTGCTGGATACTTACGCGAACACGTCCTCGGCAGGATCGATCATCGCGTTCCACAAGCACTCGGCGGATTTCGCGGCCGGTGACAAAGGGCTGATCTGCTCGTTCGGCGCCGGGTATTCGGCGGGGACAGTGTTTGTGGAGAAGGCGGGGTAAGCCCCTACTCCTCGAAATCCTCGGTGAACAGGTCGCCCCAGAGGGCGCGGCGGCTGGCGCGGACGGCTTCGACGACGACGACAAGCGTGCCGCAGGCAAGCATCGTCAGGGCGAAGGCCTGGCCGGTGAAGTAGTTGAGGATCGCGTCAGTCATCAGTCTCTTGGGCCCGTTTATAGTTCTCTTGTCAGGTGAGCCCTGTATGCGGGAAAGGCCTTAATGGCGCATTGGGGAATGGTGTTCTTAATGCGGCGAGTTTGTAAGCGGATCGCCGCGCTTTGTTTACCCGTGCTACCAATCCCTTAAGATCACCGCGATGGAGCCTGCCTGTGAAGCGAACCGTTAAGCCCCCGCGTGTCTGGCAGCGCATGCTGTCGGGCCGGCGGCTCGACCTGGCGCATCCCTCGCCGATGGATATCGAGATCGAGGATATTGCGCATGGCCTGGCCCGCGTGGCGCGCTGGAATGGGCAGACGCGGGGCGAGCATGCGTTTTCCGTGGCCGAGCATTCGGTGCTGGTGGAGAAGATCGTCCGCAAGCTGGAGCCGGGGCTGGGCCCGCAGGAATTGCTGACGGCGCTCTTACATGACAGCCCGGAATATGTGATCGGCGACATGATCTCGCCGTTCAAGGCAATCCTCGGGGAGAGTTATAAGGGCGTGGAGGCGCGCCTGCAGGAGGCGGTTCACCTGCGCTTTGGCCTGAAGGCGATTACGCCGGCGGGGCTTAAGAAGACGATCAAGCGGGCGGACAATATCTGCGCCTGGTTCGAGGCGGTGCAGCTGGCGGGGTTTTCGGTGGAGGAGTCGAATGGCTTTTTCGGCAAGCCGCCGGAGGGCCTAAAGCTGAAGCTGGCGCCGCTGCCGCCGACGGAGGCGCAGGAGATGTTCCTCAACCGGTTCATGGATATTCAGGCGGCGCTGGCGCGGCAGGAGGAAGCGCGATGACCGTGATCATTGGCCTGTCGGCAGTGATGGTGGCACTGGAGGACGGCGAGCCGCGCGTGCTGGTGACACGGCGGGCGAGCGGCGAGGACGCCCTGCCCTTCGGCCCGTTCGATCCGGTGAACCACCGGACGTTTGACCTTTCCCTGCGCGGATGGGTGCGCGAGCAGACGGGCTTTGAGATCGGCTATGTCGAGCAGCTCTACACATTCGGCGACAAGGACCGCGAGACGCCCGGCGCGACGCTGGCGGGCGGGCCGCAGGATGCGCGGGTGATCTCGGTCGGTTATCTGGCGCTGACGCCGGAGGCGCGGCCTGCGGAAGCCTCGTTCGAGGCGACGTGGCAGGACTGGTATCAATACTTTCCGTGGGAGGATCATCGCCTGCGCCGGCCGCCAATGATCGACGGGCAGATCGTGCCGCGGCTGAAGACCTGGGCGGCAGGCAACGAGAAACGGCTTGAGCGGGCGCGGATTGCGTTCGGCTTTGACGGGGCGCGCTGGATCGAGGAGCGGGTGCTGGAGCGCTACGAGCTGCTGTATGAGGCGGGGCTGGTGGCGGAGTGCGCGCGCGATGCAGGGCTGCCGGAACCGGGGGTGCGGTTTGGCGCTGCGATGGCGTCCGACCACCGGCGGATCCTGGCGACGGGGCTGAACCGGCTGCGCGGGAAGATCAAGTATCGCCCTGTGGTGTTCGAGCTGATGGCGGAGCGCTTCACGCTGTCGGCGCTGCAGCGGTCCGTGGAGGGGATACTGGGGTTGCAGCTGCACACGCAGAACTTCCGCCGCGCGCTGGACAAGGCGGGACTGGTAGCCGGGACGGGTCAGATGGAAACCGGCACGGGCGGACGGCCGGCGGAGCTGTTCACCTTCCGGCGCGACCATGCGGGGAGCATCTCGGCGCCGGGACTGTCGACGCCGAGAAAGTCTGTGGACTGAAGACTACTCCAGACCCTGCGGCTCGCCGACGGCGACGAAGTTGAAGCGGTCCGGCACCAGGTATTTGGCGGCGGCGGCGTTCACGTCTTCGATTGTGACGGCTTCAATCAGGGCGTTGCGGCGGTCGAAATAGTCGATGCCGAGATTTTCCTGGCGAACGGTCATCATCTGAGAGGCGATCTTGGCGTTCGAGTCGAAGCCGAGCGGATAGGAGCCGATGAGGTAGGCCTTGGCGTCGGCAAGTTCGAGTTCGGTGACGCCGCCTTCGGCGAACTTCTTCATCTCGATCCTGACATTCTCGATGAACTCACCGGCGCTTTCATTCTTGGTCTGGCCGCCGCCGGACCAGTTGAGGAAGTTCGGGTTTGGATCGAGCGATGTCGACACGCCATAGGTGAGACCCTTCTCGACCCGGAGCACTTTCATCAGCCGGCTTTCGAAGCCGCCGCCGCCGAACGTGTAGTTGAGCACGAAAGCGGGGAAGAAGTCCGCGTCCGAGCGCGCGATGCCGGGCGCGGTGAAGCGCACGAGGCTCTGCGGCTGCGGCAGGGTGACAATGGCCGGCACGGCGAGCGGGGCAACCTCTGGCAGCGTGACGGGCGTGATGGCCGGCACGTCCGACGTGGCCGGAAGGCTGGCCGTGACGGCATCGATCAGCGGGGCAAGTTCTTCCGGTGTGACAGCGCCGACGGCGGTGACGATGAGGCGGTCTTTCGTCATCATCGCACGCATGCGCTCTTTCGCCTTTTCGGGCGAAAGGGCCGCAAGGCTTTCGGCACTGGTTTCGCGGGCGAAGGGATGATCCGGGTACAGAGCTTGCGCGCTGGCACGCCAGGCGAGGTAGCCGGGATTGGTTTCGCGCGTCTTGAGAGAGACTTCCTTCTCGCGCAGGAAGCGCTCGTATGGGCCTTCATCGAAACGCGGCGCGGCGAACGCGGGGGCGGCAAGCGCCATGGAGGCCGCGGCATTGTCGGTGAGCGACGCAACCGAGCAGGACGTCCACTCGCCGCCGGCGCTGCAGCCGAAGGTCATG
>DNFL01000120.1 GCA_003486945.1 Hyphomonas sp.
CTCCCCTCTTCCCCTCCACGGCCCCCTTCCGTGCGGCGGCGGGACGCCCGCTTGCGGCGGGCCCGAGGCTGATTTGTCCGGGTCTTAGCGCCCGAAGGGGGCCGCTTGCGGCCGGTCGGCTCGGCTTGCCGCACCGAGCCGCTTAGACCGCCCCTTTCACTAGCCGTCGATCCGGGGGGTTGCCGTTTTCCTTCCTTCTATTCGGGTCGTTCCGGCGCTCGATGTGGCGCAGGCGGCCGAGCTGCGGCCGGGGGCCAGTCTCGCCCCCTCCGGGGGCCTGGACATGGGGTGAGGCCGCAAGGCGGCCGAGGGGCGTAGCCCCTGGGGGGATGGGAGGACGGCGAAGCCGGCCGGGTGGGTTCGAGAAGGGGGGGTACCCCCCCTTCGGCGCGGCCGTCGATCAGCGATGGCGCCCGAGGTTATCCACGGCGGTGGGGCGCCCCATACAGGTTTTATATATAGGAAAACAATAAAAGAACTACAGGGGGCCGACATGCTGACCAGTCGCAACGCTAGACGGGGCGCGGGTTTGCGGGCAGTCGGCGCACTCGGCCGCAAGACAACTTCAGCGCAAGCCGGCAAGACAACATCTGCGTCAATTTCTGTGGATAACCCGAAAACACACGAGAAAACAACAGGTTACGCGCAAGACAATTTCAGCGCGGATAACTCCGACGATCCACAGGGTTTTGCACAGGTGCGACCCCGGCCGCAAGACAACTTCAGCGCGCCGAGCGGGTGATGCGTGTGGGGGTATGGTGACACAAGCGCCGCCAGGTTGCGGCTTGATTGTCGCCATTGCGGCGACGTGATGACAGGCGGCCAGCTATCGAGCTGGCCCGCTGTCACCATGAACGGCCGGAAATGTGCAGGTGGGCGCGTTCAAGGTCGCTGCTGACGTGATAGACGCGCCCGGTAAGCCCGCGCTGCTGGTCGGCGAGCTGGTCGTATTCCTGGGCGCGAGCAATGCCGGCGCGAGCCTCGGCAACCTTTGCCGGATCGCTGCCGACGTAATCGCGGCGGCGCTTCTCGCCGGCCCGCGACGGGTAGAGCAGATAAAGGAATTTCGGCTCGCCGGCTGCGTCCTTGCGCCAATGCTCGGTCGCGTAGATCAGGCCGGCCGCCTTCAGCTCGGCCATGCGCTTGTCGACGGCCTGGATGGATGCTTCCAGCTCGGCGATTTTGGCCGGCAGCTCGCCGGCCAGCTTCAACAGGTCGGCCGTGTAGTTCGTCGTCTTTGCCATTTGTGAATACTCCGGGATCAGTTCAGAAAAGCCGTTTTCAGCCCGGCCAGCACGAAAGCAAAGGCCACGGTGCCGAGCATCGCGGCAAAGAACATCACTAGCAGGGCTTCAAGCCACGCGACGCCCGCGCCCAGGAACATGCCGACTTCGAGCATGGCGGTTATGATTTTCTTCATGGTGAACTCCTTTCGTCTGAATCCGGCCAGCTTCGGCCAGTGGATACACGGCCACGCCAAAATATAGCATTCTGGCGCGGCCATGTCGCCATTATTCGGGCTTGTCAAGTTTGGCGCGGACCTGTTCGGCGGCCCACAATCCGGCGTTGTTCAACTGGCGCACCCAGGCGCCACGCGAAGGCGACCACTTGAAGGCGTGCGACTTCAACAGGGCGCGGGTGCCTTCGTCGGGCTTGCCGGGGAATACGAACATCACCCGGTTTTCCTCGGTGTCTTCGCGGTAGGTGTAGCCGTTGCCTTCCTGCTCCACGTCGGCACGTTGCCGGCGCTGCTCCAGCTCGGCGATGCGGGCCTTAATGCGGCGCATGTTGGCGTTATTGTTCGACAGGGCATAAGCCGGGAAGCCGACGCGGCCGGCAAAGTCCGGCTTGATCGCCTCGGCCGCTTGCGCCTCGGTGAAGCCCAGGGTCACAAGCGCGGCGGTCTGCTCGGCCGGCGTCTTGTGTGCGCGAATGGCCTTGTTCGCGGCCTTCATGAGTTCTTGCGACTTCTCCACGCTCGCCAGCTCGGCGCGCAGCTTGTCGAGCGCGGCCGGGTCATCGCTGGAAATGCCGCCAGTGCCCACGCTCGCGGCCTTCTGCTCGTAGTGCTGCGCCTTGTCCTGCAAGGCAAAGGCTTTGCCGTAGGTGTTGTGGATGCGCTCGCGGAAATTCCGGTCGCGCTTCTCGCTGTGGTGGCCGACAAGAATCGGCTGTCCGAAGGGGATCGCCTCGCCCATGCTGCGGGCGCGCTTGTAGACGTTCGCGCTCTCGGTGCCGGCCTTCGCGGCGCGTTCTTCAAAGCGGGCCTTCCGGGCGGCTTGTTTGGCTTCGTAGCTGTTCATGGTTTGTGCTCCTGGTTGCGTTCAGATAGAGGGAAGGGGCGCCCCTCGCGGGGCGCGGTCTTTGGTTAGCTGGTGCGGTTCTTGGCGATCTGGATTTCCTCGTCCGTCCAAAGCCGGCGCGCATCGGCTTCCAGCGACAGGGCGGCGAAGTAAGCCCGGCCCCGAAGCTCGGCGGCTTGCGCTTCCAGCTTCGCGGCCTCGTCCATCGTCTTGATGACGGCTTCGCGTTGTTTCAGGATCGGCTCGCCGACTTCCGGCAGCAGCGTTACCCAGGTCATGATTTCGCGGGTCATTGTGTTGTCCTCTCGTTTAGTGGGTGGTCAGGGGTTCGGTTTGGCTGACGTGGAAAACCGTCGTCGTCTTCACCTTGCGCACCGGGGTTTCCTCGCCCGTCACCGGGTCTTTCTTGGTGCAGGGAATGACGGTCACAATCTGCACGCCGCTTTCGCCACGGCGGACCACGCGCCCCAAGGCTTTCCAGGCGTTGAACGTGAACACGTTTTCGCGGGGGATTACCTCGTCCATCGGGATGCCCTTTGCAGCAAACCCGTTAAAAATGGCCTCGTAGTTCGCCACGCTGTTACCCTTCACAGCGTTTTCCAAAGCCCGCGCTTCGACTTCGCCATTGCCCTTGAAACCTGCCTTTCGGCGAGCCTCG
>DNFL01000351.1:0-1310 GCA_003486945.1 Hyphomonas sp.
CGCAAAAGGCCCTGAGCGAGGCGCGCGGCGCTGCCATCGAAGCAACACAGGCCAACGAGCGCGCCGTGATGAAGCGCGAAGCCGGCGCCGAAGCCCTCGCCCGCGCCGAATCCGACCTCGCCGCCATCGCCGAAATGCTCGCCCTAGCCACCCCGGGCGCCGGCACGGAAGAAGACGCCGCGCTCGAAGCTGCAGTAAACACGGCACGTTCAGCCCTGGCCTCCGCCCGCGAAGCTGAAACCGAAACTCGCGGCCAGCTCGCCGACCTTCTGCGTGGGCGCGAACAAGCCGCCGCCCGCCGCGCCGCCCTCACCCGCGACATAGAAGCCTGGACCCAGCGCCTCGCCTCCGCCAACGACCGCCTCGCCCAGCTCACCGAACGCCGCGCTGATGTAGCTGCAACACTCCACGCCTCGAAAGAACGACCTGAAGCGCTGCGGCAGGAGATCGAAGGCCTCTCCAGCGAAACGGAAAAGCTGGAATCCGAGCGTCAGGCCGCTGCCGACGCGCTCGCCCGCAAGGAAGCCGCCATCCGCGAAGCCGACAGTGCCGCCCGCCGCGCAACGGCAGCAGCGGCTGAAGCGCGCGAGCAGACCGCCGCCTGGGCCGTGAAGCTTGAGAACGCCGAATCCCGCCTCGCAGACTGTATCGAACACGCCCGCAACGCCTTCCAGCGCACGCCGGAAGGCCTGCTCGCCATCGCTGAAGCGGGCCTCGACGAAGAGGAAATGGGCGCCTTCTCTCCGCGCGAAGCCGAAGCCAAACTCGACGGCCTGCGCCGCGAGCGCGAACACCTCGGCGGCGTCAATATGAATGCCGAAGAAGAAGCTGCGGAACTGGAAACCCGCCTCGGTGTCCAGATCGCCGAAAAAGACGACCTTGTCGCCGCCATCTCGCGCCTGCGCGAAGGCGTGGAAGCGCTGAACGTCGAAGCCCGCTCGCGCCTGCTCGAAGCGTTCGAAGCGGTGAATACCCACTTCAAGGCCCTATTCGAAGCCCTGTTCGGCGGTGGCCAAGCCGAACTCCGCCTCGTCGACGCGGACGACCCGCTGAATGCCGGCCTCGAAATCTTCGCCCAGCCCCCCGGCAAGAAACTCGGCACACTCGCCCTGATGTCCGGCGGCGAGCAGGCTCTGACAGCTTCCGCGCTGATCTTCGCCGTGTTCCTCTCCCGCCCCGCCCCGATCTGTGTGCTGGACGAGGTGGATGCGCCGCTGGATGACGCAAACGTCGACCGGTTCTGCAACATGCTGAACGAAATGCGCCAGCGCACCGACACCCGATTCGTCATCATCACCCACAATCCCGTC
>DNFL01000351.1:1526-4852 GCA_003486945.1 Hyphomonas sp.
CCCACAATCCCGTCACCATGAGCCGGATGGACCGATTGTTCGGCGTCACGATGCGGGAAAAAGGCGTGTCAAAACTGGTTTCGGTCGACCTTGCCGGAGCCGAACAGCTCGTTGCGGCGGAGTAGCGCAGCCCGCACTAATTTTAATTCAATAAAAACAAGGCTTTTGCCGCGCGCAAATCCCGTTGACTTGACAGGGGGTGCCTCATAGTTTGCGCGCAATTTCAAGGGGTGGGGCTCGTCGTCCCTCTGTCTCTGGCAGGAGCCTTTTTCGATGTCCGGACCTGATCCCTCGGATCTTACCGGCCGCATCGCGAAGGCGCAGGCACAACAGGCAGAACGGGCGAACCAGGCTGAACGCCGGCGGAAGGAAAGCGCTGCATCTCCGGCGAGCATGGCCCTGCGCTATAGCTCGGAACTGGTGGCCGCGGTCCTCGTCGGAGTGGGTCTGGGTCTGCTGATTGACCATTTCGCGGGAACCTCACCTTGGGGCCTGCTCGTGATGATGGGTTTCGGCATTGCGACGGGCTTCCGGAACCTGATGCGGGCGGCAAAAGAGCTGACCGAACAAGCACAAGCAGCGGCAAAGCCCGCCGACACGACAGACGAGAAGGCCGAATGACCCTCAACCTGCCTGCCCTCCTCCCGAGCATCGCGACGGACCCGATCCACCAGTTCAAGATCTTCCCGCTGCTGGAATGGTCGGCCGGGGGTTACAACCTGTCCTTCACCAACTCGTCCTTCTGGATGCTGGTGTCGACCGCGCTCGTCCTCATCTTCCTCGGCGTCGCCGCCGCGCGCGGCGGGCTGATCCCGAACCGCCTGCAATCGCTGGGCGAGCTGTCCTACGGTTTCGTGGCGGACATGGTCCGCTCGACGGCCGGTGAAGAAGGCCTGAAATTCTTCCCCTTCGTGTTCACGCTGTTCTTCTTCATTCTCAGCGCGAACCTCGTCGGCATGTTCCCCTATGCCTTCACCACCACCAGCCACATCGCCGTCACCGGCGCGCTGGCCCTCGTCGTGATCCTGATCGTCATCGGCTACGGCATTTACAAGAACGGCCTCGGCTTCTTCGGCCTGTTCGCCCCGCACGGCGTGCCGCTTCCGGTTCTGATCTTCCTCGTGCCGATCGAGATCATCTCTTTCCTGGCCCGTCCGATCACGCTCGGCATGCGTCTGTTCGCGAACATGATGGCCGGCCATATCATGCTGAAACTGCTGGCGATTTTCGTCGTCATGCTCGCCGGCGCCGGCTTTGCCTGGGCTTCCTGGGTGCCGTACGTGCTGCTGATCCCGATCACCGCGCTCGAATTCCTCGTGGCGTTCCTGCAGGCGTATGTGTTTGCCCTGCTGACCTGCGTTTACCTCAAGGATGCGATCCACCCGTCGCACTGATGCGGAGACACCCCTAACGGTGCGTCCAATCGCACCAAGACCTGCCCCTTGACGGTTCCTGCGGAACACGCTTGAGGGGCGCCAAACAACCCGAAACACCAGATTCCAATCAGGAGAACTCCCATGGAAGGCAATATTCAAGAAGGTCTGCGTTACGTCGGTGCTGGCCTTGCCACGCTCGGCATGATCGGCGCTGCCATCGGCGTCGGCAACATCTTCGGCTCGTTCCTCGACGCCGCGATGCGCAATCCTTCGGCTGCCCCGCAGCAGTCGGGCAACCTCTTCCTCGGTATGGCGCTCGCAGAAGCCCTCGGCCTCTTCGCGTTCGTTATCTCGATGCTGATCCTGTTCGCCGCTTAATCGCAGCGAACACCCTAAGGAGATCGGCGCGCGATGAGCCTGCTGGCATTTCTTGCTGAAACAGCCGCCCACGCGGGCGAACACGGCGAAGCGTCGAAAGACGTCTTCCCCGCGTTTGACCCGACCTGGTTTGCCTCGCAGCTCTTCTGGCTCGCGGTCTTTTTCATCGCGCTCTACTTCGCGCTGTCGCGCTTTGTCCTGCCGAAACTCAGCGACACGCTGGAGAAGCGGGCGAACCGGATTGCGTCGGATCTCGATGAAGCCGCGCGCCTGAACAACCAGTCGGTCGAGGCCCAGAAGGCCCTCGAACTGCGCCTGGCTCAGGCCCGCGCGAAGGCCCGTGAAACGGCGGACAAGGCTCGGGAGAAATCCGAAGCCGAACTCGCCAAGGAAACGGCCCGTGTCGATGCGGATCTTGCCCGCAAGCTGGAAGGCGCCGAAGCGCGGATTTCCAAACTGCGCGCAGATGCGATGTCGAACGTCGAACAGATCGCTGTCTCGACGGCTCAGGCAATGACAGCGCGTCTCGGCGTGAAGGCCGCAGAGGCTGACGTGAAGAAAGCCGTCTCGGCAGCCCTGGAGAAACGCGGATGAACCTGCGCGCTATGGTTCCGGCCCTGATTGCTTTTGCCTCTGCTCCGGCTGCACTTGCAGCGGAGGGGCACGGCGAGGATACGCTGCTGACGCCTTTTGGCGACACTGTAACACACCTCGTCTTCCTCGGCATCCTGATCTTCTTCGCGATCATCTGGCGGGTGGGGGCGTTCAAGGCCGTCTTCGGCGGTCTCGACAAGCGCGCCGACACCATCAAGGCGCAGCTCGAAGAAGCCGCCAGCCTGCGCGAGCAAGCCTCGGAAGCCCTCGCACTCGCCGAACGCCGCCAGCAGGACGCTGACAAAGAAGCTGAGGCGATCATCGAGCAGGCGAAGGCCGACGCGAAAGCGATGCTCGAAGAAGCCAAGAAAGACCTCGCCGACAAGATCGCCCGCCGCGAAGCCCAGGCTGCGAACCGTATTGCCCGTGCCGAGGCTGAAGCCGCGAACGAAGTGCGCCGCGCCGCTGCAGATGCTGCGACGGAAGCTGCCCGCCGCGTGATGGCCGAGCAGTCGAGCGCCGACCAGTTCGAAGCTGCTGCCCGCGAGATCGAAAAAGCACTGAGCTGAGCCGTTGGAATACACCATTGAAAAAGCCGCCGGTCGCCCGGCGGCTTTTTTGATTCCGTAGACGGAAGGTCAGCCCGGCTGTTCTGCCGTGTCGTCGATGATCTGCGGCTGAGTGTCGTCAATGATCGGACCCGGCTCCAGCACACGCAGCATCGAACGTGGCACGGTGCCGGCCGGACATGCTTCAATGGCAAGGCGCGAGTTCGCGATTGCTGGCAAGGAGCCACCCATCGGCGCGCCCGAAGGCTGCGAGCGGAAGGCCCAGGCGAGGATAAGCATCGCGAAGATCGCCGTACCCACGGCGGCGATCGTGCCCCAGCCAAGTGCTTCGTCAGCCAATGCAGCATTGGTGATGGCGCCGTCTGAAGACAGCGGCGTTGCGCCGTTCGGACGAGCAGGCCCGGACGAG
>DNFL01000072.1:0-2279 GCA_003486945.1 Hyphomonas sp.
CCGGGCCGTAACCCCGCCCTACCGGCCCCGGCGCTTCGATGCCCGCTTCTTCATGGCCGAGGCCGAAACCGCCTTGATCGACGAGCGCCCGCCGGTCGACGGGGCGGAGCTGTCGGACCTGCAATGGGTGACGCTGGATGACGCCCTGAAGCTGGACCTGCCCTCGGTGACCCGGTTCATGCTGGGGGAAATCGCCGAACGGCTGGAAAAGCCGGGCAAGCCGCTGGCCCCGCCCTTCCTGCGCTGGAGCCGGGGCGGCCACCAGACGGACCGTCTCTGACGGCTTGACTTCGCCCGGAACCCTCGTCATTAAGCCGTTTTTCCGGTTTCACCCCGCTATCAGAAGGGCCCCGCAATGGCCAAACCCGCAACCATCAAGATCCGCCTGAATTCCACGGCTGATACGGGCTTCTTCTACGTCACGAAGAAGAATCCGCGCACCATGACCGAGAAAATGGTGAAGCGGAAATACGACCCCGTCGCCAAGAAACATGTCGAGTTCAAAGAAGGCAAGATCAAGTAAGGTCTTGTTCCTCTGGAACTTTCCGCACAAGCTCGCCCCTCACGGTGCGGGCTTTTCGCTTTTCAGGTGATCGTCTTTTCCTGCGGGTCCGGCGCGTTCAGGTGACGTATGCGGCGCAGGCCGGGGAAGATGAAGACCGAGGCGGCGGCCACGCCGACGGCGGCGAAACCCCCGGCGACGACGGTAAACACCGGCCCGGCAAATGCCGCCATGAACCCGGCCCGTGTCTCGCCCAGCTCGTTCGAGGCGCCGACGAAGATCGAATTGACGGCGTTCACCCGCCCCCGGACTTCATCCGGTGTCCAGAGCTGAAGGATGATCTCGCGGACGTAGACCGAGATCATGTCAAAGCCGCCGACACACATCAGCGCGATGATCGACACCCAGGCCAGCGTCGAGGCGCCGAACACTGCCGTCGCAAGACCGAACAGGGCGACGGCAACCAGCAATATCCAGCCGGCATGATCGCGGATCGGGAAGGACGTGATAAGCACGATAGCGATCACCGCCCCGATGCCCGGCGCAGCGCGCAGGAGGCCGAGGCCAAGTTCGCCGACATGCAGGATGTCGCGCGCATAGACCGGCATCAGCGCCACCGCGCCGCCGAGCAGCACGGCGAAGAGATCCAGCGAGATGGCGCCGAGGACGACCTTGGATTTCCAGATATAGCGGAAGCCGCCGAGGATGCTGGCGAGCGTTGGCGGCTCGCGGCTGACCTGCTGGTTGGGTTTCGGGATCGAGAAGATCAGGAGGGCCGCGACCACGAACAGGCAGACCGATGTGCCATAGGCGGCCTGCGGTGCAAGGCCGTAGAGGATGGCGCCCATGACCGGGCCGAAGATGGTTGCCACCTGCCACGAGGTGGTCACCCAGCTGACCGCGTTTGCGAAATCTTCGCGCGGTACGAGATTGACCGCGAGGCTCGTCGCCGCCGGGCCGTAGAAGGCGCGCGCGGTGCCGAGCAGGGTCAGCACGGCGAGGATCAGTATCGGATCGAACCGCCCGTTCAGCACCAGCAGCAGGATCGCCGCCGCGCAGCTCATCATCAGCATCACCGCGCAGCCCATTACCAGCCGTCGGCCGAGCCGGTCGGCGGCGTTGCCGGTAACGACGACCAGCAACAGCGCCGGGAGGAATTGCACGAGCCCGATCCAGCCGAGCAGCGCCGGGTTGCGCGTCTCGTCATACATCTGCCAGGCGACCGCGACCGACACGATCTGCACCGCGAAGGAAGTAAGGAAACGGGAGAGGAAATACCGGCTGTAGGAGGAATGCCGGAAGGCCGCGAAACGGTCTGTCATGAGCGGGGCGGCCTGCGCGGGTTCACCCGAACCGCTTCGCGCCGTTAGGAGCGCGTGTCAATCAGGCCGCGATACTTTCCACCCGGTTGCGGCCTGCCGATTTCGCCTGATAGAGCGCCGCGTCCGCGCGCTGCATCATGTCAGCAATCGTGTCATGCGCGCCCAGCAGCGACGAGACGCCGGCGCTGACGGTAACCTTGATGCTCTTGGTGTCGCTCATCACGACGAAGGGTTCCGCCGCAATCGCCCGGCGCACGCGCTCTGCAGCGGCCATCGCAAGTTCGCCCGGTGTTTCCGGCAGGATGACAAGGAATTCCTCACCGCCCGGACGGCAGGGCACGTCCATCGGCCGGATATTGAGGCGCAGGCGATCAGCCAGTTCCTGCAGCACTTCATCACCGGCCTGGTGGCCATGCGTGTCGTTGATCGGTTTGAAATGGTCGATGTCGAGCATC
>DNFL01000072.1:2550-3433 GCA_003486945.1 Hyphomonas sp.
TGAAATGGTCGATGTCGAGCATCATCACCGACAGCGGCTTTCCGCCCATCACTGCGCGGTGCATCAGTTGCTGCAGCTGGTTATTCATGTAACGGCGATTGTATAGGCCGGTCAGCTGGTCGATGACGGAGAGTTCAAGGCCGCGGTCCACCCGCTCGCGCAGGATTTCGACGTAGCGCGTGCGGCGCGTCTGCGTGCGGATGCGTGCGAGCAATTCCTGACGGTCGAGCGGCGCCATGATCATGTCGCTGGCGCCGATCTCGAGACCCTTCACGGCTTTCGCGCGCTCCAGCGGATCGCAGATCAGCAGGATGGAAACCGCGCGGGTCACATCGCTCGACTTGAAATGCGCGCAGAGTTTCAGCGGGTCGAAACTTTTCGAAAGCAGCGAGAGCAGCAGCACGTCTGTGCGCTCAGTCGCGAGCTCGCCCATGTCACCGGCCTCGAGCAACGTCATCACCTTGTGGCCCGCATCGCGCAGGATGCCGGCGATGCGGGCCGAGGTGCGCGGATTGTCGTCGATGACAAAAACACGCGCCGGGCGATCCACTTCTTCCGGGTCAGCCGACTCCATCGCGCCGACACGGATGCCGTTTGCTTCGCGCTTGCGGAGTTCGGACGTCACCGTGTTGTAGCGGATCAGAGCATTGACGCGCGAGTTGAGAACGAAGTCGTCAATCGGCTTCGTCAGGAAATCCTCCGCACCCGCATCAAGTCCGCGCACACGGTCTTCGGTGTCGCTGAGCGCGGTGACCATGACGACCGGAATATGGCTTGTGACCGGATCGGCTTTCAGGCGGCGGCAGACTTCGTAGCCGTCCATACCCGGCATCATCACGTCGAGTAGAATGATCTCCGGATCTTTCTCCTTGGCAGGCTCGAG
>DNFL01000390.1:0-358 GCA_003486945.1 Hyphomonas sp.
GAGCGGATAGGCTGCTTCAAACCCTATTCCCGCAATGTAGCCCGGCCGCATGAGATCGCCGGCGGTCAGGGTTGATGAGCCCGCCTTGATGCCGAGCGCCGCAAAGCTTTCGAAGAGGATCGAGGACAGGACCTGGAAGTTGCCGATCAGGAAGGCAAAGAAGCCGACATAGAGAACCTTGCGGATCAGACCGGCGATCACATCGCTGTTTTCCGAGAGTGCCCAGAACAGGCCTGCCAGGGTAATGTCGATGACGATCAGCGTGGTCGTGAGGTAGGCGACATCGCCGGCGAGAAACCCGAACCCTGAATCGATATAGTCGATGAAGGTTTCCAGGAACCGGTCGATGACGTCCATC
>DNFL01000390.1:602-3478 GCA_003486945.1 Hyphomonas sp.
GGTCGATGACGTCCATCTCTTCCAAGGGACTATCTCCTGAGGAATGCGCTGAGGCGGGCGCGCCCGCGCTCGGCTTCGGCAAGTTCACGTGATGCTTCGAGCGCATCAGCCCTGAGGCCCGCGGCCAGCAGGGCTTCAATCTGCATGAGCTGCTGGGTCGTCAGTGCACTGATCTGGTTGCCGGCCTGAAGGGCCTGGAGGTTGCCGGCGGCGTCCTGGCTTTCTGTAACAATCCCGGAAAGAGCGTCTGCGTTTGCGCCGGCGCTGGCCCGCGTTTCGGCGGCAATCAGGAGGGCGTGCTTGTGAGCTTGCCGTGAGGCTTCCCATCTGGCGCGCGCGTCGGCAACAAGCTGCCGGGAGCTCGGCGATGCGTTGCCATAGCTTTCGGGATAGGCGCTTTCGAACTCGCGCTCCACCGCTTCGATGCCAGCGCCGATATCTTCGGCTTTGCGGACGAGCTCTTCGATTCGGCTGATCCGGCTACGGATGACCGCGTCGGCGACGTTGACAGGGAGCGTCTCGAGATCGCGGGCCATCTTTTCGATCATGTCGATTTCATGGGCGAGCTGGCGCACCTGATTGTCGAGTTCCTGCAGGGCGCGCACAGCCTGGAGGATGTTCTGGGCATGGTTTGCAGGGTCATAGACCGCGACCTGCGCCGAAGCGGCAGGCGCACAGGCTATCGGGGGAACAGTTAGGAGGAGAGGCGAGAAAAGGATAGAGAGGCAGACTTCAAGATATCTCACGGCGCGGCTCCTTCAGTGGCAGGGGTTGTGGACTTTGGCGCGCCGCGCCCGGCCAGGCGGCGAGGAGCTCTGCGGCCCAGTCGAAGCCCCGGGCCCCAAGGAAAGACGCAGCAAACCCCTTCCCGCCGCCGGAGCGTTCGGCGGCCGTGATCAGGGCCTGGTCTTCGGGTGTCGATGATCCGCAGAAGGCGAGTGCCACATCGCCAAGCCCGAGTTCAAAGAGGCGGCAGCCGGCGGGGGAGGTATAATAATAGTCGCGTTTTGGCGCGGCTTCGGAAATCAGCGTGATCTGACGATCATTGAGACCGAACCGGCGATAGGTCGACGATTGCACCGGCTCGCCGGCACGCTCGTTCGGCAGGAAAATGCGCACGGGGCAGGCATCAATGACCGCCGGCGCAATTGAGGCGCGTTCAATGTCGGCAAGCGACTGGGTCGCAAAGACCGCGGCAACGTTTTTCTTGCGCAGGGTTTTCAGCCAGTCGCGAAGCTGCGGGGCAAAGACCGGGTGGTCGAGATAGAGCCAGGCTTCGTCGAGGAGGAGGAGGGTCGGGCGCCCGTCGAAACGGTCAGACAGCCGGTGAAAGAGCCAGGTGAGAACTGGCCCCGTTGCTGCAGGGACCTGCATCAGGGCTTCAAGTTCGAAACAGACGAGGTCTGAGAGTTCGAGCGCGTCGCTGTCGCCGTCGAGGAGGCGCCCATAGGGGCCTTCGAGCGTGAACGGGTGAAGGGCAGCTTTCAGCTCGGGCGACTGGAGCAGCAGGCAGAGACCGGTGAGCGTGCGCTCCTGCTCCGGCGCGGCGCCGAGGGCGAGGATAGCGCCCCAGAGGTCGGACTTGTGACGCGGCTCGAGGGCAACGCCTTCACTTCGGCAGAGCCCGGCCAGCCAGTCTGCCGCGAACGCCGCGCCGCGCCGTGTGCCTGCGTCCTTCAGGGGCTGGAGCGCAGGCCGGGAGGCCTCTGCAAAAGGGATCCAGTTTCCGCCCATCGCAAGCATCGCCGCTCGGGCGGAGCCGCCCTTGTCAAACATGAACACCTGCGCGTCCTTGTAGCGGGTCCATTGCATGGCGATGAGCGAGAGAAGGACCGACTTTCCCGAACCGGTCGGGCCGACCACGAGTGCATGGCCGACATCGCCGTTATGAAGGTTCAGCCGGAAGGGTGTTGTCCCGTCAGTGCGCGCCTCCGCAAGGGCCGGGGCGGCAAGGTGGGTGTTGCGCGCTTCGCCGGCCCAGACAGCAGAGAGCGGCACGAGGTGGGCAAGGTTCAGTGTACTGATGACCGGCCGGCGTACATTGGCATAGGCGTGCCCGGGCAGGCTGCCAAGCCAGGCTTCTGCAGCATTGAGAGTTTCGCGAATGACAGTGAACCCGCGGGCATTGAGCACGCGCTCTGCGGCGCGGATGTTTTCGCTCGCGCGGGCGGCGTCCTCGTCTGATACCGTGACGGTTATGGTGACATAGCCATAGGCGACAAGGTCGCTGCCAAGTTCCTGCAGGGCGGCGTCCGCGTCAGCGGCCTTGTTGGCAGCGTCTGTATCAAGAAGCGCGCTTTCCTCGTTGAAGAGGGTTTCGCGCACGAGGGCGCTGACAGACTTGCGTTTGGCAAACCAGTGGCGCCGTTTGCGGGAGAGGAGTTTTTCGGCCTCGCTCTTGTCGAGGGCAATGAACCGCGTCACCCAGCGATAGGCAAAGCCTTGACGGTTGAGTTCGTCGAGGAGCCCCGGCAGTGTCGACCCGGGAAATCCGAGGACGCTCAATGTGCGAAGGTGCATGTCCCCGATGGCGGGCTCGAGGCCGCCTGTAAAGGGCTCGTCGGCGAGCACCGCGTCGAGGAAGACCGGCAACTCAGGCGTGATCACCTTGTGGCGCCGGGAGGAGATGGCGGCGTGCAGGTAGGTCAGGGTTTCGTCATCGCTCAGCGGGGCGATCTCGGCAAAGGTGCCTTCCAGGAGATCGAAGACCTGGCCGGCGCGTGTCTCGAACTGTTCAAGAGCCAGTCTCCAGCCGAGGCCTTCCGGGCGCTCCGGCCGCTCGATCAGGACCTGCGCGGCGCGTCCCTCGGTGTCGGCGGGCGGAAGCCAGACGAGGGTCAGGTAGTATTCGCTCTCGAACCTTGCGCCCGCCTCCG
>DNFL01000107.1 GCA_003486945.1 Hyphomonas sp.
GTCTGGATGGCGTGCATCTCGACCTCGGCAAGCTTTTCCAAAACCTCCGGAATATCCTTCAGCGCGACCCAGTTGAACTGGATGTTCTGCCGCGTCGTGAAATGACCGAAGCCCCGGTCATAGTCGCGCGCGATCTCGCCCAGCCGGCGCAGCTGGCGCGGGGAAAGCTGGCCATACGGAATGGCGATGCGCAGCATGTAGGCGTGCAGTTGCAGGTAAACACCGTTCTGCAGGCGCAGCGGTTTGAACTCGTCCTCGGTCAGCGTTCCGGCAAGGCGGCGCGCGACCTGGCCGCGGAACTGTTCCACTCGCTCCGCAACGAGGCGGGCGTCGAACTGATCATAGCGATACATCAGGCAATCTCTCTGGCGTGCGGAATGCCGAGAGCGTCCTCGACCCGCAGCACCCATCTGTCCACGGACGGATAGACGCCGAGATCAAAGCCGCCTTCATGCGCGACACGCGTATAGGCAACAAGGGCAATGTCGGCCACCGAAAGCCCCCTGCCCGCGAGCCAGTCGCGGCCATTCAGGCGTTGCTCCATGATGGACAAGGCATAGTTGCCCTTCACCGTCAGAGCCGGATCGATATCGACATCAGATTTTTTGAGGTAGTGCTTCTGGAACCGGCGCACGGCGATGGCCGTCTCGTGCGAATATTGCTCCCAGAACAACCAGCTGAACGCTTCGGCACGCTCGAAACCATCCTCCGGCACAAGGCGCGAACCTTCGGCAAGATAGAGCATGATCGCGTTTGACTGCGGCAGCACGCGCCCGTCCGGCCAGCGCGCCACGGGCACCTGGCCTGCTGGATTGATCGACAGGAAAGTCGGCGTGCGCGTCTCGGCCTTCAGCACGTCCACCGTCACCCAATCATAGGAAATCCCGAGCAGGTCAGCGGTCCATTTCGGCTTCAGGCAATTGCCGGACACCGGGTCGCCGAAAAGCGTGAACCCGGATTTGGAAGGTGTTGTCATCACACCGTCTCAAGCTTTGTCGCGCCGAAACTGCGGGCTGCTTCGGCGCGCATCGCTTCGCGCAGCGTCTCACGTCCGGTGATCTCGCCGGTCGCGGTCACTTCCATGAAATAGGGATCAGTCACACGGCCTTCCTGCTTCAAAGATGCGGCAAGGCGCGCTTCAGCTTCCTCGCCGGTGAAGACGCCGACGCGGCGCACGTCTTCCGTCCACGAACCATCGGTGGCGAGCCAGATGGAGCGGCCGGTGGCCGTGTCCCAGCCGGTCACGGCTTTCGGAGTCTCGGGCTTCAGTTTGGGGCGCACAGAGGTCATGTCGGATTACTCCTCGAAAGCAAGGGCTTCATGCCGGGCAGCGCCGGCGAATTCAGGCGGAAGGAACTGGGCGAGCGAGGCATTGGCAAGTGGCAGGCCGGCCACTTCACCGATGATCAGCAGGGCGGGACCCGTGATCCCCTCGTCCTCGATCAGGAACGGCAGCTCGGAGAGCACACCGAATACCCGCACTTCGTCCGGGCGCGTCCCGTTCTCGATCACGGCAATCGGGGTCGACGGATCGCGGCCAGCGGCCACAAGGCGTTCGGCAATCACCGGCGCGGTATCAACGCCCATGAAAACCACCACGGTCTGCGCCGGGCGGGCCAGCGATTTCCAGTCAAGCTCCGGCACGCCGCCCGCTTTCGCGTGGCCCGTCACGAAGGTCAGCGTCTGGGCATGGTCTCGGTGCGTCAGGGGCACACCGGCTGAGGCCGCACATCCGAGGGCGGATGAAATGCCGGGCACGACATGCGCCTCGACACCCGCGCCGAGCACAGCGTCGAGCTCCTCGCCGCCACGTCCGAAGATGAACGGGTCGCCGCCCTTCAGGCGCACGACGCGCAAGCCTTCGCGGGCCGACGCCACAAGGCGCGCCTCAATCTCGGCCTGCGGCACGGAATGATCACCCTTCGACTTGCCGACCGGCACGCGCGCCGCATCGCGTCGGATCAGCGACAGGATATCCTGGCTGACGAGGCGGTCGTAATAAATGACATCGGCCTCCTGGATCAGGCGCAGTGCCTTCAGTGTCAGCAGCTCCGGATCACCGGGACCAGCGCCGACGATATGCACCACCCCTGCCCGCCGCTGCGGCTCGCGCGCGGCCTCCTTCAGCAGCGCCTCGGCCTTGTCGAAGTCTCCCGCATAGGCCGCCGCAGCTGCGGGTCCGGCCAGCGCCCGTTCCCAGAACCGGCGGCGCGCCGTCTGATCCGGGATTGCGCCCGACACGAAACCGCGCAGCTTTCCGGCCAGCGAGGCAAACTCACCCGCGCGCTGCGGAATGATCGCCTCGAGCTTTTCGCGCAGCGCCTTGACCAGCACCGGCGCGTTGCCGCCCGACCCGATCGCGGCGACGACCTCGCCCCGGTCAATGATGGAAGGAACTGTAAAATCGCAGAGCTCCGGCGCATCGACGACATTCACCGGAATGCCGCGCGCGCGCACTTCGGCCAGAATCTCCGCCCGGCGCGGCACATCGGCGATGATCGCAAGGCGGGCACTCTCGAGCACCGCGCGCGTCGCCGAAGGCACCGAATGGACGACCCGTTCTGCAAACTCCGCTAATGCCACATCGCCCACCTGCACAAGTTCAGCGGGCGACGAGACGAGCAGCCGCAGCTTGCGCGCGGCTTCCTCGCCATCGCCGAAAACCACGATGCGGGCGCCTTCAAGGTTGAAGAAGGCCGGAAACTGGCGCATGGGGCGCAACTCTCTTGTTTAGCTGGAATGCGGGCTCACATACACTGAACCCGCTTGACGGCCCCGCAGCAACGGGCAACCCCTAAGACGAGCTTTTAGAGAAACTATCCATGTCCGACACGCCCGACCGCCTGCCGCCGCTCAACGCCCTGCGCGCCTTCGCGGCCGCGGCGCGCCGCCTCTCCTTCACGCAGGCGGCAGAAGAGCTGAATGTCACCCCGGGCGCGATTTCCCAACAGATTCGTCAGCTGGAGGACTTCGCCGGCACCCCGTTGTTCAAGAGAACGGGTCGTTCCGTATTGCTGACCGACGCTGCCCAGGCAAGCCTTCCCCTTGTGCGCGAAGCCTTTGAGCGCATCGCCGAAGCCGGCCGTATCATGCAGGCCCCTGCCCGCAAGGGCAGAGTCATGGTTTCCAGCGCGCCCTCGTTTGCCGCCAAATGGCTCGCCCCTAGGCTCGAAAAATTTCACCGTGCGAATGAAGGCATCGAGGCCTGGATCTCTGCCGACATGTCGCTGACCGACTTCAACACCGCCGATGCCGACCTCGCCATACGCTACGGCCGGGGCAATTATGACGGCCTCAAATCCGAGAAACTGCTGGACGAAACGGTGCTGCCCGTCTGCTCGCCGCGCCTGCTGGAAGGCCCGGACGCGATCCGCAGGCCCGAAGACCTGAAGCACCACACGCTGCTGCACGACGAAAGCTCCGAGAACGACCCCTCCTGCCCCGACTGGGCGAGCTGGCTGAAGGCGCACGGCGTGGCGGGCGTGGATGGCACCAAGGGACCCCGCTTCAATCAGGGCATACTCGTGATCGAATCCGCCGCCGCCGGCCGCGGCGTCGCCCTCGCCAAGCAGGCGATTGCGGCGAATGATATCGCTGCCGGCCGCCTCGTCGCGCCGTTTGCGAGCGGATCAACCCCGATTGATTTTGGATACTGGCTCGTCTGGCCGAAAGGCCGCCACCTGACGCCGGACGTGCGCGCCTTCATCAAATGGATCAAGGACGAAGCGACAAGCAGCGAAGTCGTCGGCGTTTAAAGCGCGGCGTCCACCAGCAGGAAGGCCGCAAGGCGCGCGCTGGCATTGCGGCTGGTGCTTTGGGTCTGGTCGAGCGCGGCAAGGGCATCGGCCTGTTCGAGCGCCGCAAAATTGCGCGCAAGTTCCATCAATTTCGGGTCGCCGCGCAGGCGCTGGGCCACACGGTCAACCTCCTTGCCGGCCTGTTCGCGGATCGCTTCTCGGCGCGGACCATCGCCCTTGAGGCTCGCCGAAGCGATGCGCTTTTTCGACCGGGGACGGAACACTTCGCCGAGCTGAATGCCCGAAGATTGCAGGCGCGAGACGAGCGTTTCGGCGACCGTTTCGCGGTCCTCCGGGGTAGAGCCATGCTCCTCGCGGCTGAGATCGGTCATGATATCACGCAGCGATGATCCGCCTGCGGAGGGTCCGGTCAGCTGATCGGTCGCGCGGCGCCGCGGCAATTCCGGCGGCGCATCGTCGTGGCGGCGGCGCAGCATCAGCGGCTCACCTTCGCGCGACGTGACATCGCGGCCAAGCACAAGCGGCGGCTCACCGGAGGCACTGGTTGCGGCAGCGGCAATCACGGCATCAGCACTTGCCTCGAACAGGTCATCATCCATCGAGCCCCGGCCGAGCGGCGCGCGGCTGCCATTGCCGTTCGAATAGGACGGTGTGTGACCATTGCTGTGGCCATGCCCGTTCGCTGCGCCGTTGGCGTAGCCATTGGACTGCGGCGCGCCCGGCGCGGAAAGGCTGGGGCGCTGCGGCGGGGGCGCAAGTGTCTGCACGGGCTCCGGCGCGGGAATACCGGTCTGGCGGGCGAGGCTCTCGCCTTCGATCCGCGCGGCATAGCTTGCCGTGCGCAGGGCATAGGCAGCTTGCTCACCCGCTTCACGCAGACGGGCCAGCGCGCGGGCGGCCTCCTCGGCTGCGCCCCGGGCGGCGTGATTGATTTCGGCATTCGCCTGACGCGCACCATCAAGCGCAGAGGCGACCGCACCTTTAAGCGCATCGCCAGTGGTGGCAGCGGCCGCAGCGGCGACTTCGCTGGCGCGCACAGCGGCGTCCACCGTGCGCCGGGATTGTTCCAGCTTGTCTTCGATACGGGTGATCGAGAAGGTCAGCGCTTCGGTGCGGGTCGCTGCTTCGCGCGCGAGGCCGTCGAGTGCATCAAGGCGGCGAGCAAGATCATCCCCGGCGCGCTGCATGGAGCCGAGGCGGTTTTCCAGCGCGGTGTCAGCGCGGCCCACTTCATCGCTCGCCTGACGAGCGGCGCTGACCATCATCTGCGCCTGGCGCGGAATGGCTTCGCTCATCGTCGTGATCTGACTGCGCAGGTCGCGCGCGAGGGCTTCCAGTGCCTGACGTTCGGCGGAAAGGCGCGTAACGAGATCGCGCGCATTGTCAGAGGTTGCGTAGGATACGGACTCAAGGCGCAGGCGCTCGTCGCCAATCTCGCCGGCCATCGCCTTCATCGCGGTCAGCGCGTGCGCCATCGCGTGGTCGATCTCGCTGGCGGCCTGTTTCATCTGTTCGGCAAAGGTAATGCCTTCGGTGCCCGCCTCGCGCGCCGGCGCCATCAGGCGGACCGCGGCTTCGAGCACGAGCGCATTGGCGGCAGAGGCGCGGCGACTGGAACGGCCCATGAAGCCGGCCATGATGATCAGGAAAGCAGGTGTGATCGCCGCAATGGCAACCGCCGCAACCAGCAGCGGCGAAAGCCCTTCAACGAGATCAGGCCCGCCAAGTCCGAAGAATCCGAGGGTAACGCCCCCGGTCCAGAGCGCGGCAAGGCCGCAAGCAAGCCCCACCATCCATCCGCCACCGTGTTTCGCCATCTCGAAATTCTGAGAGGCCTGGTGACGGGCAAGATCATCCCGGCCCGAAGGGCGCACGGAAGAAGCTTCTGTCATATCCAATGTATAACCTGCCTGTCGCGATGCCGCGAGCGCAGATTACACGCCAGGTGATTAAGGCTTTGCAGGAATTCTAGCAGAGATTCGATGCGATCTCGGCGCGCTCGCTCGGCTTGTCGTCGTTCTTGTCTGGATTGGCAGGCGCAAACTCGAGGCCAAGCCAGGCGAGAATCATCGCCAGCACCACGTTGCGGATCAGGATGAGCAGATCGGTCATAGCCAAATTCCCGGAGAAACGGAGCAGAGGCCTTCCCCAGCCTCTGCGCTTTCTTTA
>DNFL01000155.1 GCA_003486945.1 Hyphomonas sp.
GCGGCTCGGTGGCGCGGCCGAGGGCGGTGAGGGCTTCGGCGACGGCCTGGCGGTCACTTTCGGATACGCCTGGGCCACATATGAGGACGAAGTTGGTGGCTTCGGCGCGGCGGGCGGCGCGGGCCTCGAGGGCGGCCTGGATGCGCGGGCGCAGGACAGGGTGTTCGAGGGCGGGCACGAAGGGTTCGCCGTCGCCGCCGGAGATGCGCGCGAGCGGACCGAGGCGGCCGGCATCGGCGAGGGACTGGAGCTGGCCAAAAGTGAAGGGACCATGGGCCTTGCCCTGCCCCATGACATACCAGACGGCGGGATCGAGATCGGCGAGGTTGAGCGTATCGGGCTCTTCAGCGCGGGCTGGCGCTTTCGGCAAGACCCGGTCGATGCGGGGACGCCGGCGTATCACGGGGTCAGCCCTCGGCGGCTTCGGCGCCGCGCAGGTAGCGCACCGCGAATTTCTTGCCGCCGACGCGGACGACTTCGGCGCGCATATTGTTCGTGTACACACGGTCGCCGACATAAGGCGGTGTGCCGAGCGCCTCGAAGGCGGCGCCAGTGAGCGAGATGTCGGTGAGGCGGCACTGGAGGTTTGACCCGTCGGGCATGACGACGACGGCCTGGCCAGTGGCGGAGAAGCGCGGGGAGCCGCGATCTTCGCGCAGGCCGAGCGTGTCTTTATTCACGAGCCAGGTGAGACGGTCGGCGAGCTTGTCGCGTTTCAGGGTCGAGGTCTGGAAGCGCACGGCGAAACCGCCCGGCGCCATGCGCACGACATCGCCGACCACGCGGCCAAGCTCGTCGAAGTAGCAGACGACTTGCTTGCCGGAATCCGGGGGTGTGCTGGACAGGATGAGGGCGCCGTCGCAGGAGACGTTGGCGGTCAGCAGTTCGTTGTCGTCCTGCTCGTCGGTGAGGAACCGGCCCGTGAGTCGCAGGTCAACGCGTTTGTAGCTGCGCCGGTCGCGGCGCGGGCTTGCGCCGGGGAAAGGCGCAGGACGGATGGATTGTGGCTGCGTCATATTCGTCATCCAGGTGTCAGGCGCCCCGGCGGCCGCGGTTCGCCTTGTTTCCAATTAAGAGATGAAGATTGACAATTGGTTGCGCGAGTATGGTTACAGCCGTTAGGCTTAAGGCCGAGGAAACCATTGCAGGAGCTGCAGATCCATGAGTGCCGGGACGTTTGACTATGTGATCATCGGAGCGGGGAGCGCGGGCTGCGTGCTGGCGAACCGGCTGTCGGCGGATCCGGATGTTAGGGTGTGCCTGATCGAGGCGGGCAAGAAGGACACCTCGCTGATGGTGCGGATGCCGGCGGGCGTCGGCAGCCTGATCAAGGCACCGTGCGACCAGAACTGGGGTTTCTGGAGCGAGCCGCAGAAACATATGGACGGGCGCAAGCTCTACTGGCCGCGCGGCAAGGGCTGGGGCGGGTCATCTTCGATCAACGGCATGGTGTATATCCGCGGGCATGCGGGCGACTATGACCTGTGGGGCCAGATGGGCCTGAAGGGGTGGAGCTATTCCGATGTGCTGCCTTACTTCAAGCGCGCGGAAAACTATGAGAACGGCGCGAATGATTACCATGGCGGCGAGGGCCCGCTGAACGTGACCGAGAGCCCGATGGGCGGGCCGATCTACATGGCGTTCATCGAGGCAGGCCGGCAGGCGGGTCATCCGGTTACGGACGATTTCAACGGCGCACAGCAGGAAGGTTTCGGGCCTTACCAGCGCACGATCTTCAAGGGCGAGCGCTGGAGCGCGTCTTACGGATATCTGCGTCCGATCGAGGGCAAGCGGGCGAACCTGACGGTGATTTCGACCGGCATGGTGACGCGCGTGCTGATCGAGGGCGGCAAGGCTGTGGGCGCCGAGTATGTCGACGGGCGCGGCAAGGAAGCGGTGCAGGTGCGCGCGGACCGCGAGGTGATCGTATGTGCGGGCGCGGTGCAGTCGCCGCAGCTGCTGCAACTGTCGGGGATTGGTGATCCGGCGCAGCTGAAGGCGCTAGGCATCGAGGTGAAGGCGGCTTCGCCGAATGTCGGGCAGAACCTGCAGGACCATCTTGACGTGACGGTGATCAACAAGATGACGCAGCCGCTGTCGGCCTATTCGCAGCAGAAGGGCATCAAGAAGCTGTTAGTGGGCATTCAGTACCTGGCGACACAGAAAGGCGCGGGCGCGGACAATTTCCTGCAGGCGGGCGCGTTCCTGAAGTCGCGGACGGGCCTCGAGATGCCGGATATCCAGCTGCATGTCGTCAATGCGATCATGATGGACCACGCAAATTATACGCCTACGGAAGATGGGTACACGGTGCATGCGTGCCAGCTGCGCCCGGAGAGCAGGGGCACAGTGCTGCTAAAATCGGCTGATCCGTTCGACCATCCGGCGATTGATCCGAATTACCTTGCGGCGGAGGAAGACCGGAGGGCGATGCGCGAAGCGGTGAAGATGGTTCGCGAGGTTTGCCGGCAGGCGGCGCTGAAGGCGCTGACGGGCGAGGAGATCTTGCCGGGCGCGGGTGTGGTGTCGGATACGGACATCGATGCGTTCATCCGCGCGAAGGGCGAGACGATCTATCACCCGGTCGGCACGGTGGCGATGGGTACGCAGGAGAGTGCGCCCGTGGACGGCGAGCTGCGCGTTCGCGGCGTGAGCGGGCTGCGGGTGGTGGATGCGTCGGTGATGCCGACGCTGGTGGGCGGCAATACGAATGCGCCGACGATCATGGTGGCGGAGAAGGCCGCCGACATGATCCTCGGGCGCGCGCCGCCCGCGCCGGAAGAACCGAAGCGGGCGCTGGAACGCGCCTGATCAGTTGTTCGCGACGAGGCGGAGTGACGGGCCGAGGCGGCGCGTGTCCGGCGGCACGAGCATCGAGATGCGGTGACGGAAGACCGGCTTGCCGGCCAGTTGCATCTCACTGCCGAGCGTCTGGTAGAGGCCGAGCATGCGGTGGCGCGGGGCGCGGCCGGGTTCGGCGGTGAGCGGCATCAGAGCGATTTCGAGTTCGACGCGTTCGGCGTTCAGCGTTTCGCCGCGCCCGCGGACAACGCCGGGGGCGCCGTCAAAGCGGATGCCTTCGAGGAAGGCGGCCATCATCGCGCGGTCCGGGCCGGTCCAGAGGTCGAGCCAGTTGCGGTTGACGAGGTTGCGGCCGACAAGGGCGTTGAGGGCCGGGCCGGACGTGCGCACGAGCCAGGAGAGGTCCTCGCGGCGTTCGATGACGAAGATGCGCTCGACGAGGCTGGCGTGGTCACGCACATCGGGACCTTCGAGGGCATGGCCTTGAGGGTTTTCCTGCATGCGGCGCCAGGCATCCAGCAGGACGCGCGTGTTGGGGTGGATCGACCGGTCGGTCATGGGACGGGATAACTCCAGATGTAAACTTTGCGGCGGCTCTCAGCGCCGTTCCGGAGAAGGCAGTCGCAATATCCGTTCCAGCCTGCTGGCTCAACGCGGATGGGAAAGTCTCGCCTCTGAAGCGGTGTTCGCTCCCCTTCCGGCATGAGCGCGCGGCGCGATTACGCACGTCTCAGGCGAGTTTGATTTTTTAGACCAACCGGCGCGTCTCATGCCGGAACAATTGGCGCGGCTGCAACAGGTGGAATGGTTTCACGCTGTTGTGCTGACAATCCTTTGCAGGCGGGGGTTGCGCTCTCATTCGCACCGCGTTTACCCTGAAAGATAATTAAGGAAGACGGGATTCGCCGGAATACCTGTCACCGCCCCACCGTTTCACGCAAACTCCCAGGAAGGAAAACTCAGAGTGTATTCCAACAATTCGTACAAAGGCCGCTTCGGCAGCCTTCGTGCTGCGCTTTGCCTTGGCGCCGGTCTGACCGCGCTTTCGGCATTCGCAGCTCCCGCCCTCGCACAGGACGATGTCGCCGAGGAAGAAACCACCCGCACGCTGCAGACTGTAACAATCACGGCGACGAAGCGCGAGCAGACGCTGCAGGATGTTCCGATTGCCGTTTCGGTGGTGGACGATTCCACGATCGCGCGCGCGGCCATCGTGGACCTCAACGACCTGCAATCCGTCGTGCCGTCGCTGACGGTTGGCCAGCTGCAGTCTTCGGCCAACACCAACTTCATCATCCGCGGCTTCGGTAACGGTGCGAACAATGCCGGTATCGAACCGTCGGTCGGCGTGTTCATCGACGGGGTGTATCGTTCGCGTTCGGCATCGCAGATTTCGGACCTTCCGAACATCCAGCGCGTTGAAGTGCTGCGCGGCCCGCAATCGACGTTGTTCGGCAAGAACGCATCGGCGGGCGTCGTGTCGGTGGTGACCAAGAAGCCACAATACGAGTTCGGCGGCGTGGTTGATGCGACGATCAGCAATTTCAACGGCTATCGCCTGAACGGCTATGTAACCGGCCCGTTGGCCGAGAACGTCGCCGGTGCGTTTGGCGTGACCTATAACAAGCGCGATGGCTATGTTGAGGACAAGGGCTTCGGTCCGGACCAGAACGAGCGCAATCGCTGGGGTGCGCGCGGCGACCTGCTGTTCGAGCCGAACGAGAACCTGAGCTTCCGCCTGCTGGCCGACTATGACCAGATCGACGAAGTCTGCTGCGCTGCGGGCAATGTCGTGAACGGACCGACCGGCGCGATCGTGCAACTGCTCGGTGGCAATCTCGCGGCCGAAGATCCGTTCAGCTATGACGTCTATTACAACTTCGGTTCGACCAATAAGATCGACAATGGCGGCCTGTCCTTCCAGGCTGACTGGGACATTGGCGAAGTGCAGCTGACCTCGATCACCGCCTACCGGGAATCGAAGCTGGATACGAACCAGGACTCCGACTTCACCAGCGCGGACCTGATCGGACGCAACGCCAACAAGACCGATATCCAGACGTTCACGCAGGAATTCCGCGTTTCGTCGACGGGCGTCGGGATGGTCGATTGGATGATCGGCGGCTTCTATTTCGATGAGAAGGTCGAGATCGAAAACGACTTCCGTTATGGCTCGGACTTCCGCGGCTATGTGGACGTTCTGTCGGGCGGCGCGCTGAACACGGTCGAGTTCCTGCTGGGCGGCGCTCCGGCAGTGGGCAACCTTTTCGGTCAGGCCGGACAGGGCCTTGCCGAGGAGTTCGGCCAGGACAACACCGCCAAGTCGCTGTTCGCAACGTTCGACATCCACGCCAGTGACCGCGCGACGATCACGCTGGGTGCCAACTACACGGACGACGAAAAGACCGCATACGGACGGATTGTCAACACGGACGCGTTCTCGGCGTTGGACCTTGTTGCGCTCGGCGTTGCGGCCGGCGTGCCGGCACCGGTGGCGAACAACCCGACCTTCAACCCGTTCCTGGCGCTGCGTCCGTTGCAGTTCCTGCCGCCCTTCCTGGGTTTCCCGAACGCGGTGGAAGACGGCTATTCCCACGACAACAACATGACCTACACGGCCCGTGTTGCGTTTGACCTGACCGACAATGTGAACACGTATGTCTCCTACGCCACCGGCTTCAAGGCGACGTCGTGGAACCTGTCGCGCGACTCGCGCCCGTTTGCTTCGGACTTCATTCCGGGCTCGCCGGCGCAGTTCCCGGCACCGGCCGGCTCGCCGATCCGCAATGCCGGACTTGCCCTGCCGAACCTCACCACCGGAACGCGCTATGCCGGTCCGGAAGAGGCTGCCGTTCTCGAAGCCGGCATCAAGGCTCAGTTCGACCGGTTTGCGTTCAACGTTTCGCTGTTCGATCAGAACATCGAAGGCTTCCAGTCGAACGTGTTCACCGGCACGGGCTTCGCGCTCGCCAATGCCGGCAAACAGTCGAACAAGGGTGTCGAACTCGACCTGACTTGGCAGCCTGTGGACCCGCTGCTGCTGACCTTCGCCGGTACGTTCCAGGATGCGCTGTATGACAGCTTCCCGAACTCGGCGAGCGGTGACTTGTCGGGCCGCAAGCCGTACTACATTCCGGATACGACGACCTCGACTTCGGCAACTTACTTCTTCAACGTCGCGGGACTGGACTCTTTCGTGCGCGCCGACTGGCAGTATGAGAGCCCGACCCGCTACTTCGACGATCCGGCCAACCAGGCCCTGATCGGCATTGAGAAGGAAGTGAACCTGTTCAACGCTTCAGCCGGTATCGAAATGGATAACGGCCTTGCGGTGCAGGTGTGGGCACGCAACCTGACGAATGACGAGTTCATCACGGTGGCCTTCCCGGCTGTGGCGCAGGCCGGCTCGATCTCGGGCTATCCGAACCAGCCGCGCACCTTCGGCATCACGGTGCGCAAGTCGTTCTGATCTGAACTGACGATCACAATGTGGAAGCCCCGCTGGAAACGGCGGGGCTTCTTTCGTTTCAGGTGCGGGCGAAGGCGCGCAGGCTGAGGACGGCGAAGAGGAAACTGACCGCTTCGAGGGCGATGAAGGCGGCGTAGCCGGTTGGCGGCGGACCGAGGAGCAGCGCCGCGGCGCGGGCGAAGAGATAGCCGCCCATATAGACCGCGATGAACCAGAGCGCCGGGCGGCGGAGGCTTTCGCGCAGGGCGCCGGCTATGCTGAAGACCGCTGCGCCAAGGCTGATGCCGCCATAGACCCCGCGCAGCTCGTAGGCGCCATTGGGGCCGCTGACCTCGACACCGAGGCTGGCGGCCATGGCAAGGGGCTGCAGCATCGACCAGAGACCGAAGGCGGCGAACATGGCGGCCATCAGGATGAGGTAGGCGCGTACCAGCATGCCGGAGGAACTAGGGCGCCTGCGCCGCACGACAATGAAGGGTGGCGTGCCGGGGCGGATCGCAGCCTATATAGAGGGGAAGACGGGCGCCTCCCTTGCCCGCGAGGAGACGCCATGCCGGGCACGCAGAGCAAGCCGCCGATCATCAATGCGCCGCTGCCGGTGACGGTGTTTGCGGTGTTGCTGGTGGCGGCGCATGCGGTGGTCAGCTTCCTGCCGGGCGGGCTGCAGAACTTCGTTTTCTACAATGGCGCGTTGATTCCGGAGCGATTCTGGGCCTCGCCGGACTTTGCTGCGACGAGCGGGCTGGCGCCCTATGCGAACGCCCTAGCGGCGGCGGTCCCGATGGTGGCGAGCGCGTTCCTGCATGGCGGCTGGATGCACGTGATCATGAATGCGGCTTTCCTGGTGGCGTTCGCCAAGCCGCTGCTGGAGCTGATGCGGCGGGTCTGGCCGGGCCGGGAGCCGGGGGCGACGCTGGTGCTGCTGGGGCTGTTCCTGACCGCTCAGATTGCCGCGAGCCTTACTTTCCTGGCCCTCAATTATCCGGCGGGGCCGATGGCTGTCGGGGCGTCCGGAGGGGTCAGCGGGTTGCTGGCGGCGATCCTGATGCTGCGGGGTGGGCCGCAGAAATGGCTACTGACGCGGGAATTCCTTCTCGCGTCGGCGGCATATATGGTGATCAACGTGCTGATGGTGTTTGTGGGACCCGCCCTGCTGGGGGCGTCGATAGCCTGGCAGGCGCATATCGGCGGGTATGCCGGCGGGGCGCTGTTCATGCGGCTGGTGCTGTGGCGGATGGGGGGCTGATTTCCCGCCCGGCGGCCGCCTTTTAAAGCGGATAGTCGATTCGGGGGCAGGGGTGTGCTGCCCTGCCGCAAGCAGGTCATCAAAAACCGCGGCCTGCCCGGGTTGGGAGGCCCTGAGCGATGATTGTTGAGCAGATCCTGAACGACAAAGGCCGAAGCGTCGTGACCCTGAAAGCGGACACGACCCTGAAAGAGGCCGCGCAGCTGCTCGATGACAGGAAGATCGGCGCAGTCGTGGCGCTGGATGCGGACGAGAGAATCATCGGGGTGCTTTCGGAACGCGATGTCGTGCGCCAGGTGGCCCGGCTGGGCGCGCCGGCGCTGGATATGCCGGTGGGCAGCGCGATGACGCGGGCTGTGGTGACCGTGGCGCCGTCTACGGCGATCGATGAGGCGCTACAGACGATGACGGACCGGCGCATCCGCCACCTGCCGGTGGTGCACAATGAGCGCCTGACGGGCGTGATCTCGATCGGCGACCTGGTGAAGTGGAAAATCGCGGAAACCGAGGCCGAAGCGAACGCGATGAAGTCGTATTTGTCCGCCCAGTTCTGACGGGACGCAGAAAAACACTCGAAGCTGTGGATTTCCGCATTTAAGGGGTTGCGGGGGCGCAAACGCGCCGCTACATCGCGCACTTCGCTGAACCGGCCCTTGGGCGGGCGACGCGATGACCCCCAGCTGGTCGCCTGTTTGTAGAAAAGGGCTTGCCCTTTCCCCCGAACAGCGGCTATATGTGCGGTTCCTCTGAATGCCTGAATTTTTGGGCCGAGCAATTCGGTCTAAGGGTTCTTTTCGCTCAAATCACCGCAGGCTGACTGGTTAATCCACGGACTGCAGAAGAGTGACAAAAAGGGTGTTGACGGGGAAAAAGGCGGCTGTATAAGCCGCCACTTCCGAGCGGGCCCGGCGGGCTCTCAAGGGTTTCGGGAAGCTCCGGTTTCCAGCTGTTTGACATCGTAAGAGATAGGAAGAGAAACGCAGGCGGCGTGATAGCTTGCGGACTTCGCAAGAAGTCCAAAACGATCACGACGGATGTGTTTCTTGAGAGAATTCTTTTTTCCATCGATCAGGTTTCGACCTGGTCTTTGCTAAAAGGGTTTCTCGTCAAAGAACGCAATACTTATGCTTAACAGCAAAGTGACCGTCCCATTTTCCTGGGATGGTTTCGTCAGATCACACTCAATTTGAGAGTTTGATTCTGGCTCAGAACGAACGCTGGCGGC
>DNFL01000280.1 GCA_003486945.1 Hyphomonas sp.
CGCACCACATTGACCTGAAATCCGGACAGTACCGTGGCCGCCAGATCCTGGAGCCGCAGGAAGACTAAGGTCTGCCTGTTTGCGTGCAGGAATGCCGAAACCCCGCCCAAGTGGCGGGGTTTTGCGTTTGTAAGCCCCTGTTCACGAATGTTTGCCTTGATCTGAGGGCAGCGGGCCGCTTCAAAGGACTTGTCAGAGAGCCCGATGGATGAAGCATCAGATCGATCTCCTGTTTGCAACACGCAATGGCGCTCGGACGCTTCCAGCCATGCTGGAAGCCCTTGCGGCCCAGTTGCCGACCGCGCGCCCCTTGCGGATACTTGCTGTGGAGAATGGCTCTGCTGACGCGACAAGGCAGATTCTGACGGATTGGGCGCATCGGCTGCCGATCGAGATTCTGCAAGGCCCGGGAACGGGCAAGGTGCCTGCGCTGGCAGGGGCGGCAACAGCGCTCGAGGGCGAACTGGTCGTGCTGACGGACGATGACATCATTCCCGCCCCGGGCTGGCTTTCCCGGCTGGAGAAAGCTGCCGATCTCCATCCCGAGGCAGCCATCTTCGGCGGCGCGATTGAGCCTTACCTGATTGATCCGCCAGGTGGCTGGTACGATGCATCCGTTGACTATTCCGAGGACCTGTTTGCCCGAACGACAGCTTCAGCGGGGCCGGTTTGTGGGGCGGATTCCATCTTCGGCCCCAACATGATGTTGCGCCTCTGTGAAGCAAAGCGGGGGCTGACCCTGCCGATGACATTAGGCCCTTCGCCCAACATGAAGGGAGGCAAACGGGTTTTTCCACTCGGCGACGAATCCGAGATGCTGAGCCAGCTTGAGGCGGCTGGCGCGCAGTCCATTTTCGTGCCGGAAGCCAAGGTAAAGCACATGGTCCGCGGCTTTCAAACTGATCTGAAGTTCATGCTGCAGCGGGCACAGAACCATGGGCGCGGTGTTGCGTTGCGCGTACTGGGAGATAGTCCCAGCCTTACGCAGCGAGCCAGGATTGTTGCGTCATCGCTTGTGAAGGCAGTGTGGATCGCGCCGCGATGTGCGCTGGCGGACAAGTCGGTGCCGGAACGGCAGTCGTTTAACTCCTTCTATGGCTTCAACTGGCATATCGGTGCCGCAAAAGGGGCGCTGAACGGACCGTTTGCGCCCTCCCGCAAGAGGGATGCGACCGGGTAGGGGCTTGCGAAGCGAGACGGGGCGCTCTAACGCCTGCGGCAATCTCACCGGCAGCATGCTGAAGGACTGGCCCCATGAGCGAAATCATCGACATTCACGCCCGCGAAATTCTCGATAGCCGGGGGAACCCGACCGTCGAGGTCGATGTGACGCTGGAAGATGGATCGACTGGCCGCGCAGCAGTGCCGTCGGGCGCTTCGACCGGTGCCTACGAGGCTCACGAGCAGCGCGATGGCGACAAGAAGCGCTATAACGGCAAGGGTGTGCTGAAAGCCGTCGACGCAGTGAACGGCGAAATCTGCAACGAGTTGACCGGGCTGGATGCCACCGACCAGCGTATGATCGACATGCTGATGATCGATCTCGACGGCACCGAGAACAAGAGCCGTCTCGGCGCCAACGCCATTCTGGGCGTGTCGTTAGCAGTGGCCAAGGCCGCGGCAGAGTTTTCCTCGATGCCGCTCTATCGCTATGTCGGCGGGGCCAACGCCCGCGTGTTGCCGACGCCGATGATGAACATCATCAATGGCGGCGCGCATGCAGACAATCCGATCGATATCCAGGAATTCATGATCATGCCGGTCGCGGCGGAGTCGATCGCCGATTCCGTGCGGATGGGCGCCGAAGTTTTTCATGCGCTGAAGAAGACGCTGCATGATGCCGGCCACAATACGAACGTCGGCGACGAGGGCGGCTTTGCGCCGAATATCGGTTCGACAGATGAGGCGATAGGTTTCATCCTGAAAGCCATCGAGAAGGCTGGTTACAAGCCGGGCGAAGATATCGGGCTGGCGCTGGATGCGGCGTCTACGGAGTTCTTCAAGAACGGCAAGTATGAGCTGGCGGGCGAAGGCAAGTCTCTGTCGTCCGAGCAGTTCGCGAAATACCTGGCGGACCTCTGCGCGCGCTATCCGATCCTGTCGATCGAAGACGGCATGGCGGAAGATGACTGGGACGGCTGGGTTGCCCTCACCGAAATGATCGGCGGAGATGTACAGCTGGTCGGCGACGACCTGTTCGTGACCAATCCGGACCGCCTTGCGATGGGGCTTGCCCGCGGGGCGGCAAACTCGATCCTGATCAAGGTCAACCAGATCGGTACGTTGTCAGAAACGCTGGACGCCGTCGAACTGGCGCATCTCCATGGTTACACGGCCGTCATGTCCCATCGCTCGGGCGAGACGGAAGACGCGACCATCGCGGACCTCGCAGTGGCCACGAACTGCGGTCAGATCAAGACCGGCTCACTCAGCCGCTCGGACCGGATCGCGAAGTACAACCAGCTGATCCGGATTGAGGAAGAACTGGGCCCGATCGGGATTTATGCCGGACTTTCGCGCATCAACGCGGGCTGATCACGGATTAAATTACTGAAACGCGACCCTGCGTACGGTTCGTGCTAGAGGCAAACCCTCTGCCGAGCTTGGGGCACGGGCATGCGCCAGATTTATCTCCTGTCGATGGAGGCGGATTCTGCCGCCACCGATGAGATTGAAACTCTGCTGCGCCAGCGCGGTTACATGGTGCGGAGGGCTGACGAGAAGTTCGCCTTTCCGCCCGCGCGCCGCAATGAAGTGACGCTTGCGCTCTGGTCTCACGCTGCGCAGTTTTCCTCAAAACAGATCCTGTTCACGAATCGCGCTATTGATGCGTGGACGGAGGGCCGGCTGATCTTCGCGCGGCTGGACCATGCATTGCTGCCGAGAGGGCTCAGTGACATTGACGCCATTGACCTCTCCTTTGCGCCGGCCAGGATTGCCGCGGTCTGGAAGGTGGTCGAAGCGGCGCAGGCAATCGACCGCGCCGTGGAAATGAAGCGCCTGGAAGCGCCGGGTGAATGGATCGATGAGGGCTTAACCGAGGAGGCGGATTCCGACGATGCAGGCCCGCTCAAAAAGGCGGCGCACAAGAGTTTTGCGACTGGTCCCGCCTGGATTGTCGGTCTCGTTGCCGCGGGCGCGTTTGCCTCGGCAGGCTTTCTTGCGATGCCTTACTCATCGAACCTGCTCGTGGGGATCGCAGCGCTCGCCTGGGGCGCCGTAGCCGGAGCGGTTGCAGGGCGAATTGCGGGTCAACGCGGAAGTGCTCTGCCGGAAGCTGGTTCAGCGGAGGCGCCTCCGCCCGCTCCCGCGCGCTCAGCTGCCGTAGCGCCGGACGCGCTGCCCGCGACTGCCAGCGCGGCCCCGGTGTTTGTCTCCTATTCCCGGCAGAATGGCGCGATCGTTTATCCGCTGGTGGAAGAGGTTGAGGCGGCCGGCCGGTCTGTCTGGATCGAC
>DNFL01000038.1 GCA_003486945.1 Hyphomonas sp.
GGCGTGTCTCGACATCGAAAAGATCGGCAACGACAAGGTCCTCCTGCTGATCGCGATCCACATGACCTTCATCGTCTCGGCGTTGATGCTCGCGTTCCTCGACAAGATGGTCGGCCACAAGCCGGACGACGGGGGAAAGGCTTGAGCGCGACTCTCGCCCTCGCGCTCGCGCAGGTCGACCCGAAGGTCGGCGACGTCGCCGGGAACGTCGCCCTGATCCGCAAGGCACGGGCGGCGGCCGCCGCTTCCGGCGCCGATCTCGTGCTGCTGCCCGAACTCGTCGTGTCGGGCTATCCGCCCGAGGACCTCGTGCTGAAGCCCGCGTTCCAGAAGGCGTGTCGCGAAGCGGTCGAAAGCCTCGCCGCCGACACCGCCGACGGCGGGCCCGGCCTCGTCGTCGGCACGCCGTGGGTCGAGGGCGGAAAGCTCCACAACGCGGTCTGCGTGCTCGACGGCGGACGCGTGCAGACCGTTCGGTTCAAGCACCATTTGCCGAACTACGGCGTGTTCGACGAGAAGCGCCACTACACGCCCGGCGAAGGCCCGGCGGTCGTCGTGCACTTCAAGGGCGTGAATATCGGCCTCGCCATCTGCGAGGACATCTGGTTCGACCGCGTACCGAAAGCGGTGAAGGCTGCCGGCGCGGATGTGATGTTGGTGCCCAACGCCTCGCCCTGGCGCCGCTCCATCCAGGATGAGCGCGCCCGCGCCTTCGATGCGTGGTCTCACCTCGCCCTGCCCTACATGTTCGTCAACCAGATGGGCGGGCAGGACGAGCTCGTGTTTGACGGCGCCTCCTATGCCACCAATTCCACCCACGGCGCGCGCTGCAGCCTCGTCGGCCAGTTCGAAACGGGCTATGCCGTGGTCGAGTTTGATCCGTCCACGAAGCAATTCGTCGGCCTTGGGAAAAGCTGCAGGGCAGACCTCGAAGGCTGGGCCGCTGAATACCGCGCTGCCATGCAGGGCCTCGGCGACTATGTGCGCAAGAACCGTTTCCCCGGCGTCGTGCTCGGCATGTCCGGCGGCATCGACAGCGCCATCACCGCCGCCATCGCCGCCGACGCGCTCGGACCCGACAAGGTCTGGTGCGTGATGATGCCGTCAAAATACACCAGCGATCACAGCCTCGAAGACGCAAAGGCCTGCGCCGTGGCGCTCGGCTGCCGGTATGACACGATCAACATCCATCCCGGCGTCGAGGCTCTCAGCCAGATGACCGGCCCGATGTTCGTAGGCAGGAAGCCCGACATCACCGAGGAAAACATCCAGTCCCGCCTGCGCGCGGTCACGCTGATGGCGCTCTCCAACAAGTTCGGCCACATGGTCGTTACCACCGGCAACAAGAGCGAGATGGCCGTCGGCTACGCGACGCTCTACGGCGACATGTGCGGCGGCTACAATGCGCTGAAGGATTTCTACAAGACCGAAGTGTTCGAGCTGGCCAAGTGGCGCAACGAAAACCTGCCGCCCGGCGCGCTCGCTCCTGCCGGCGAAGTCATCCCCATACGGATCATCACCAAGCCGCCTTCCGCGGAACTGCGCGAAGACCAGAAGGACGAGGATTCCCTGCCGCCCTATCCCGTGCTCGACGATATCCTACGCGGTCTTGTCGATCTAGAAGAAGATGTCGACGACATCCTGAAACGCGGCCACGACCCGGCAACGGTCCGGCGCATCGAACACCTCGTCTACATCGCCGAATACAAACGCCGCCAGGCCCCGCCGGGCGTAAAAGTCGGCGGCAAGAATTTCGGCCGCGACCGGAGGTATCCGATCACAAACCGTTTTCGGGACGATTGAAACAGGCCTGTACGCCGGATCTCTCGCAAATTCGCGATCCTCGCCGGCTTGAGCGACAGACTTTGCATCAGCTGCTTCGATTTTCACGCTCGCGGGTTGGATCTGAACGCTTGGCATGTTTCGCCTCGGGATGCGACTGGGCGCTCCGTACCTGCGGCCCGTCAATCTCGTTTGTCTTCGCTTCACCCAGGAACAACAAAAAGCGCCGCAGGTCCGTGCATCAGCCGCCTATGGTGCTAGGCTCCAAGGCAGGCTGCGATAAAAAGCTCTCACACGCTCATAGCATTCCGCAAAGACTGGCAAGTCACCGATCTCCAAGCGCATTGTATCCCAGTCGGCACCAGATCGTTCACGAATTTCTGGATTGTCGAGAGAATCAATATTGGGCTCTATCCGCCGTGAACTCGCCTTTTGGAGAAAAGAATCGAGAATGGATTGTTTCAGAGTATCATCGATCTCAAGCTGCTGGATCAGAATATGCAGATCGTAGACATCCTGGCGCCGGTTTCGCCTTCGCTCGACCTGCTGCAGCATCGCGCGATACTTCTCTGCAATGAGATCGCAAAGACTGTAGGCGCAAAGCTCAGCGCCTTCAGGAATTGCAAGAACCTGAATGAAGTTGAGCGGTTCATTGAAGGAGATATCAACTTCGACCGTGTTAGCTGATTTCTTCTGTATCAAAGCTTCATGCTGAGGTGTTCCGAATGCAGCGTAACCGACTTTCAGTTTTAAGGCCGGAAAATCAGCCGTGTCGAACAGACCCTTCGGAAGGCGCCTGACTGAGTGGACCTTCAGAACGAGTCCTGCATATCCAAGATCAGCAACTATCCTTGGAAAGGCTGCATCTAACAACGCCGCAATCACTTCTGCAGCCTCGTCACCAGCTTCCAAGCTCGTTGTCAGATCAATGTCTGTTGTCTGTCGGGGACTACCATAGGCAAGTCCCATTAAGACACCGCCCTTGAGATACAACTGCTGCTTCAGCCCTTCCGTTTGGGCGATCGAATTCAATACGACTTCCGTTGCCTGGCGCGCGCGGTAGGTTGCCAGATCGTTTCGAGCACGCTCAACCCATGCCCGAATATCGATCTCAACCACCGGATCAGACATTGAGAGACAGCATCCACGTTTCGGAAAACTGAGGCGAGAACGGAGCGGCCGGATCCAGTTTGCGGCTCGAACCTCGCTGACCAAACTTTTTCCATCCATCGATAAGCGGATGTTTCTTCCCCAAGCGTTCTTCCAGGATGTATCCTGCGCGGCTCTTGGCGAGCGCTACAGGGGACCTATCGATCGCTGCGATGATCTGCTCGAAATATGTCTCGGCATGTTCTTCCCAGATATCCAAGACATGGCTCATCCCGCCGCAGAGATCTGGCTTCTGAAGTGTATCAAGGAACGTCTGGCCAATCGCCGAGATCTTGGCGTGTTCGCCGCGAACGGCAATGGATGCGCCCGCGAGCTTGGTTTCAAACACAGTTACGGAACGACGTCTGACTTTTTCGGGGTGAGTGATGTACTTGAGTGGGCAGGGAGTCCGTTTTGCCTGGCCAAGGCGCTCTCTCATGATGGCATTCAGCTGATCAATAGCCTGAACCCTGTCAGGCCGTGTCACAATCAGAGAGTTCGATGTCCTCTCTGTCAGTCCCCAGCGCTGGAGAGCTGAAAGGTGTGAGATGTAGCAGGTAGGATCTGCAAGGCAGACGATATCATCGGCAGGCAGATCCGGATTTGAAACAATCCGCAGCATGCGACCTTTGTAGTCCCTGTCAGGCAGCAACAATCCAGACTTTCTCAGATTGGTTCGAAGGCTTGAGACGGTCTCTGCTGTCGGGCTTTCTTCGCGCAGGTAAAGCGCCTTTCCTGCACTCCCTTCATACATGAGCCTGATTAGCTCAAACAGCTCGAATGGCGAGATGACCGGCAAACCATAAGACTCCAGCATCTCGGCGAGATAGGCGCCGGCACGCGTAAGCCGTTCTGGGTAGGTGCCTGGAATTTGCTCGCCCAAGTCTGATCTCACAGCCTGTATATGTGTCCTAAGGACACATATACAGGCTGTGAGTGAAAATGTCAAGAAGAGGCACTCGGGCGATCGAGCTAATTTATATGATTACGATGTATATGCGTCCTTAGGACGCATATACATCGTAATCATGATTTGTCAAGGGGGCAATCCCTATCAAGCCTCAGAGGCTAAAACAAAGTGCGCCTCAGTTCAGTCAAACACCCGCAGCTATTTTCGGCACCCACCGCGCACGAGCAGCGCCGCATACGGGCGCTCGCCTTGGTTCCGGCTGCACCAAACCCTTTGATCAGAGAGAAAACAGAATCGATCGTGCGATCATTCGATTTCAAAAATCGAACTACTCAGCCTCACAACAATCAAGAGACGTATTGGAGCTCAGCGTTGGCCACAGACTCTGTTTGCCCATCGTCGGCATATGCAATGCAAACTGATGGAAGCGCATTCCAGAGCCCTATTCCTCCGAGGGCGGAATAACTTCCGTGCCGCGGGCATCAAGGCCATACGCATCCGGGGAGCCCATCTCGCGCACCGAGTCGACATCGCCGGGAAGGATATCGTCCGCTTCGCCATAGCCGGTGATGGGCGAGGGATAGATGCCCTTTTCGCGCACCACTTCATCGAACAGCAGCCAGGCGTGGCCGCCGCCGAGACACGAGACGCGCACCCACAGATCTTCCTCGAGCTCGGCATTGCCGAGATCGGTGATGTTGTGCAGTTCGCCTTCGTTGATGTCGAATTCCTGGCCATTGAACGACATGACCGTATAGCCTTCGCCGACATAGCGCAGGTAGGTCAGCTGGTCGCCCTTCTTCAGGCTCAGAGGAACCAGGCCATTCGCGCCGATATACTCGACCTCGGCATCCTCCAGCACGTTCACCATCACCTTCCGTGTGGCGACGAAATATTCGAGCTTGTCCTGATTGGTGCGGGCATTGTTCCAGAGCTGGTAGTTCGCATATTGCGGCAACAGGCAGCTCACATCCTGCGGATCACCCGGGTTCGGCCGCGCCCGTCCGGGCACTTTCACATCCGCATCCAGAACGGCAAAGCCGGGCGGATATTCCCCCGGCCAGCCGGGGCTGAGATACCAGCCGTCATCGTATCCGGAGATTGCCTTGTAATCGACGGCCGGCCGGGCCGGCTGGTCTGATTGCGCGCTGGCCGGGCCGGCGGACGAGCCGCCCTCTGTCGCGCCGCCGGGCGCAGGGCCTGTTTCCTGCCCGCAAGCGGTCAGCAAAAGGGCTCCCGCAAGCACCCAACCGAATCTCATCGCCCTCTCCCGGATGTGCGCCATGGTAGATGCTGTTAATTCAAAACAATAGCAAGAATGTGGCTGAGGCGCTTGGCTTTTGGCCCGATTTGATGTCGAAAGCGCCTTTTCCAGCCCCGGAAGGCCCAGAAGCCCATGACCGCCCCTGTCGTCCGATTCGCCCCCTCGCCCACTGGCCGCATCCATGTCGGCAATGTGCGCACGGCCCTCGTGAACTGGCTGTTCGCGCGCGGCCAGGGCGGCAAATTCATCCTGCGGATCGACGATACCGATCTTGAGCGCTCGACCAAGGAAAACGAGGACGCCCTGAAGGTCGACCTCACCTGGCTCGGCCTCAACTGGGACGACACCTTCAACCAGTCCGCCCGCTTTGCCATCTATGACAAGGCCGCTGACGCCCTGCGCGCCAAGGGCCTGCTTTATGCCTGCTACGAGACGGCCGAAGAGCTGGACGTGAAGCGCAAGATCGCCCAGTCGCGCGGCCGCCCGCCGGTCTATGACCGCGCCTCGCTGAAACTCACCGCCGAAGAAAAGGCGAAGCTCGAGGCGGACGGCGTGAAGCCCCACTGGCGCTTCCTCCTCTCCGGCAAGCGCGTCGAGTGGAACGACCTGGTGCGCGGGCCGCAAAGCATCGACACATCCTCCGTGTCCGACCCCGTGCTGATCCGCGAGGATGGCAGCTATCTCTACACCCTGCCTTCGGTCGTCGATGATATCGAAGCCGGCATCACCCATGTGGTGCGCGGCGAAGACCATGTGACCAATTCCGGCGCGCAGATCGAAATCTTCATGGCGCTCGGCGGCAAGTCGCCGAAGATGGCGCACATGCCGCTGCTCACCGGCGCCGATGGCTCGGCCCTGGCGAAACGCCTCGGCTCACTCTCGATGGGCGAGCTGCGCGTGCGCGGTATCGAGCCGATGGCCATCGTCAGCCACCTCGCCAAGCTCGGCACTTCGGACAATATCGAGCCGCGCGATAGCCTCGATATCCTGTGCAAGGAGTTTTCCTTCTCCAAGATCGGCCGGGCGCCGGCCCGCTTCGATGAGGCGGACCTTGAAAACCTCAACGCCGCCCTTGTCCACGCCATGCCGTTCGCCGCCGTGAAAGACCGCCTCAAGGCGATTGATCCGCGTGCGGAGAATGAGGCCTTCTGGCTCGCCGTGCGCGAAAACTGCGCGCGCGTGGCGGATGTAGCGCAATGGGTGGAGACTGTGTTCGGCGCTGCGACGCCGCAGGTCGCTGAAGAGGACCGGGAATTCATCGCCGCCGCCGCCGCACACCTGCCCGCCGGCGAACTCACCGCCGCCAGCTGGAGCGAGTGGACGAACGCGCTGAAAACCGCCACCGGCCGCAAGGGCCGCGGCCTGTTCATGCCGCTGCGCAAGGCCCTCACCGGCCTCGAACACGGCCCGGACATGGGCGCGGTCCTGCCCCTGATCGGCCGCGCGCGGGTGCTCGAACGCCTCGGCTGAGGCTCAGCGGCCTCAGTCGCAGGCCGCCTCATCTTCGCAGGTGACGCTGGCAACTTCGATTCCGCCCGCCAGGGCGCGCAGCCAGTCCGGCGCGCTGGCGCCTTCGGCTTCGGTCTCATAGAATCGATCAAACCGCAGCATCGTGTGGTCGGTTCCCTTCGCCGAGAAATACCTAAAGCCCGGGATTTCAGCTGTGAGATCCTCCATGTTCGCCCGCATCAGGCCGCGCACCGGATCCGTCACGCCCATCAGCGCCAGGAACATCTGCTGCACCTCATCGTCCACATTGTTGAACTGGCTCATCTGCACGCGCGGATGCTGCGCCGCCGTCTGCCGGTAGAAATCTTCCGCAGTCCCCGTCGCCGGGTCGAGCGAGGCAAAGCCCGGCCAGTCCGGAAGATTGTCGAACGCGCCCCAGGTGCCGAGGATGCCGGAAATCGCTGCCGCGCGATATCCGCCTGCGCCGTCGCCGTGCTGCACAATGTCCGCCTGCGGATAATGATCGGCCACCACGCCCGCATAGTAGGCCGAGGCAATCGCACCCGCGCTGCCGCCGCCCACGAAGATGGAGGACGGCGCCTCCCGGTTCGCATACACCCAGTCCAGCGCCGATTGCACATTCGCCTTGCCGCGGTGGTGGATGGTGATCTCTCCGCCGGCAGAAGTCGTGTAGGTTACATCTTTCGTGCCGAGGTGCACATCACCGGTGCAATAGGGCACGAACACCTGCGTCCAGCCCGCAAACGGGTTCGCCGGATTGGACGAATTGAACACGCCTCCCATCAGCGCCGGATTGTTTGCGTCCATCTCCGCGAACGGCGTGTAGGGCGTCGGCTCGGTATCCAGCGAACAATGGTCACCGGTCCAGCACGCCCCGCCGCCGTTCAGGAAGATCATCACCTTGTCCGCATCGCCTTCGCGCACATGAAAGCGGTAAGGCGTGCCGTTTGCGCACAGCGTCTCCCCGCCCGGCTCGATGGTCTGCCAGACCGGCGGCGGCGGCAGGACGGTTTCCGCCAGCGCCTCGCCTTGTGCCCCCGGCGCTGCCTTGCACGCCGCCAGCCCCATCACCGCAACCAGTATTGCGCCCAGTCTCATGCAATCCTCCCCGGCCACTCCCGGGCCATGCGCCAAGCCTAGAGCGCGCCCACCGGCTTGCAAGCCCTCACCCCATTCCCGGCCGCCAGGCATCGCGCACATGCGCTGGCAACCGGCCCGGCGCCACCGCGATGATGTCATACCGCCAACCGCACTCGTTGAACCGTGGCCGCTGCGCCATCCAGCTTTCCGCTGCGCGCGCAATCCGCCGCCACGCGCCGGGCGTCACCGCGCTCACCGCGTCCTCCAGCGTCGCGCGTTCCTTCACTTCGATGAACGCGATCACGCCGCGCTTTTCCGCCACCAGGTCAATCTCGCCGACATTCAGCTTCACGCGCCGCGCCAGGATCGTGTAGCCCTTCGCGCGTAGCCACCAGGCCGC
>DNFL01000367.1 GCA_003486945.1 Hyphomonas sp.
ATAGCGGGCGTCGGAAGCGAAGTCCCATTCGCCGCCCGAAGCCAGCGGCGGCGGCGGGATGTCGTAGCTGCGGCGCCAGATCTTCACCTGATCCTCGCCGTGCTTCGCGGCGGTCTCCGCCTTGTCGAGCCCGGTCAGCCCGCCATAGTGGCGTTCGTTCAGCCGCCAGTCTTTCTCAACCGGCAGCCAGGCGCGTTTCATTTCGGTCAGCGCCAGCCACATCGTGCGGATGGCGCGGGTCTGAACGCTGGTAAAGCCGGCGCGGAAGTCAGCGTCGAGTTCGCCGAGCAGTTTGCCGGACGCGCGCGCTTCGGCTTCGCCCTGCGCGGTCAAGTCGGCGTCCCACCATCCGGTGAAACGGTTCTCGAGGTTCCAGGCGGATTGTCCGTGGCGGAGAAAGACGAGCTTGGTCATGGGGGTCCTGCTTGTATCTGCGGCGCCTTATTCGGCGCAATGGAGGGTGATTTCAAGCGTTCATCACGCGGATCAGCTCTGCGAAAGCGAGCACCACATGATAGCCGGTGGAGGCCGGCATATCTTTCGCGAGCACGGAGCCGTCTGCGGCGAAATGATCGATCCAGCCGCCATCCTCTGTGAGGAATTCATCCATCAGCACATCGAAACTACGGCAGGCAGCGGCGGCGTAGCGTTCCTCGCCGCGCTGTTCGTACATTGCGAGATGTGCCTTCAGCGCTTCAGTCTGCGGCCAGGTGCGGCGCGAGGCGTCGTGCGGCGCGCCGGCGCGCGTCACTTCCTGACAGGCGCGGCCAGCCTCATCGAGGGTGGCGATACCGAAACTGTAGAGGCGCGCCATCGCGTCCGGCGCCGGAAGACCCGCGGCGCGGGCATGAGTGTGCAGCAGCCAGACCCATTCAAACTGGTGGCCGGGCTCGACTATCTCTGCGGCGGCGCCTGAAGGCGCCGACCAATCCGGCATGAATTTCTCGCCGAGCAGGCCGCCTTCGCCGGCGGTGAAACGTGTATGGAACAGCGTGATGATGTCCGCGGCGCGCACCAGATGATCCGCCTGCGGATCAGCCTTTGCCAGCGACAGGCAGGCCTCCAGCAGGTGCATGTGCGGGTTCTGCAGGCGCTGTCCCGGTGGGGGCAGGGTTTCGGCATAGCCGCCGTGCGCGGCATCCTTTGCCAGCCGGTCGAGCGCAGCGAGAATGCTTGCGGCCATTGGCAGGCACGCGTCGCGGCCTACCGGCCCGCGCGCGGCTTCGGCCAGGGCGAACAGGACAAAGGCTGTGTCATAGAGATCGGCCGAGGCATCGCGCAGCCCGCTGCCATCGGCGCCGAGGATGCGGCCCGGCAATCCGGTCGGGGCGAGGGCAGGGCCGGTCAAGATGGCAACTCCGGTTTCGGTGAGGCGCTGCGAAACCTCGCGCTTCCAGCCAAGGCGCCAGGCTTCGGAGAAGACATAGGTCTGGCGCGCCTGTACCCGGACCCGGGTGGTCTCGCGCTCAAGCTCGTCATGGTCCAGCGACAGGACCTCCGGGAACAGGCCGGCATCCGTCAGCCCATGCTCGGCCCAGAGCGGGAAACAACTGTCAAAGAGCCAGGTGCGGGCCTCCCGGGCCCGGCGGCGAAGGGCGCTCTCGGTCATCTGGTGTCGCATTCCTCCTGCCCTCGGCGCCAACCGTGCAAATGGCTCGCCAATCGGCCCGCGACCCTGCTAACAGGAGCCTCCGGGATTTGCCAGCAGGCCCGTCCCGTTCCGGAGCAAGCTGAAGGCAAGGCCCATGCGCGATCGTCTGTTCTTTCCGCTGGCGGGACTGCTGGTGCTGCTGATGGCGGGTCTTGCCCTGCAGCCGGGGGTGGGCCAGTTGCCGACCGGGCCGGTCGCGGGCGACGGGCTGCACTATGACCAGATCGTGATCGACGGCGCCTATCTCAACAAGGTGATCGCGGGCGGCAATGCCCGCACACGGATCCAGCGAGGCCCGGAGCGCAGCTACCAGCTGGAAGTATCTGCCGAAGCCGGCGCCCTGCTTGATGCCCCGGAAATGGGACCGCACTTCCGGCTAGCGCAGGATATCGAGCTGCAGTTTTCCGGGCGGAAAATCCGCGTCACGGTGCGCGCACGCCCCGGCGACGATCAGGGGGCGATGCAGATGAAGGTGAACTATTCCGCTGGCCGGGTGGGCGAGTCAGGGTGGAAGCAATTCGACCTGCAGCCGGGCTTTACCGATTTCACCTTTGAATATGACGTGCCGCAGAAGGAGGCGGATCAGGGGGTCGATTATATCGCTCTGCGCCCGGTCGTGCCGGAGAAACGCCGCACCCTCCTGATCGAGCGCATCGTCCTTGAGCGTATCGGCTGAAACTGCAGTTGAACGGTTTGAATTTCCGGCGCGCCCTTTATCACACCAGCTCTGACGCGTTGCCGTGATGGCGCGCGCCCCTCAACCTGACCTTTGGAGACCGCATGCGCCTTCTTGCTGCGTCGATTACCGCCCTTGTGCTGGCATCCTGTGCCAGCGCGCCTGTTTCGGAGACGACCTTGACCGCTGACACTGCCCCGCCCGCAGCTGCCTTCGATCCGGACAGCCATCTCTGGCTGGAGGAAGTTGAAGGCGCAGACGCGCTTGCCTGGGTCACCGCGCAGAATGATCGTACGCTCGCCGCGCTGCAGGCCGATCCGCACTATGCGTCAAATGAGGCGGCGGCGCTGGAAGTGCTGAACTCGTCGGAGCGGATTCCGTATGGCACGGTGCGCGGCGGCCTCGTCTACAATTTCTGGCAGGACGCAACCAATGTCCGCGGCCTGTGGCGGCGCACCACGCTGGCATCCTACGCGACAGAGACGCCGGACTGGGAAACGATCCTCGATTTCGACAAGCTCGCCGCCGATGAAGGCGCCAACTGGGTCTACAAGGGCGCAAATTGTTTCCGCCCGTCGCCCGGCGCGAAATACCGCTGCCTCGTCTCGCAGTCGGACGGCGGCAAGGACGCTGTGGTGAACCGCGAGTTCGACCTGGAGACGAAAACCTTCATCGAAGGCGGCTTCGTCACGCCGGAAGCCAAACAGGGCGTTGCCTGGGCAGGAGCTGATACGCTGCTGATCGCGACGGATTGGGGCGACGGTACGCTGACGGAGTCGGGCTATCCCTTCATCGTCAAACGCTGGCAGCGCGGCACGCCGCTGGATAGCGCCGAAGAAGTGCTGCGCGGCAAGCCTACGGATGTCGGCGTCTGGCCGATGGCGATGAAGCTGGAGGATGGCCGCATCCTGCAGGGCGCGGTGATGGCCGAGACTTTCTTCACCTCGAAATATTTCTGGTTCCCGGAGGGCGAAACAGGCGCGGTCGAATGGCCGCTGCCGCCGAAAGTAACGCCGAAAGGCATCTACAAGGGCCAGTACTTGTTCTCGCTGGAACAGGACTGGGCGCCGGAAGGGCAGGGCGAGTTCAAGGCGGGTGATCTCGTGTCCTTCCCGCTTGAAGATTTCCTGCAGACCCGCGCGCTGCCGAAACTCAGCCTCGCCTTCCGCCCGTCAGAGACGCAGGCCGTGGAAGGCGTCGCCGTTGCAAAGGGTGCGGCACTTCTCTCGATCATCGACAATGTCGTCGGCAAGCTCCTGCGCCTCGAACCGTCCGCAGACGGATGGACCGCCGCACCTGTCACCCTCCCTGGCACCGGCGCTGTCAGCATTGCCTTTGCCGATGATGAGGAAACCGCGGTTTTCTTGAACTATGTGGACTTCCTGACACCGGATTCGCTCCTCAGCTATGACATCGCCACCGGCGCCGTCAGCCCGCTGAAGAGCCTGAAGCCGAAGTATGATACCTCCGGTCTCAAGGTCGAACAGTTCTTCGCCGTCTCCAAGGATGGCACGAAGGTTCCCTACTTCATCGTCCACCGCGCAGCCATTGCGCTCGATGGCACCACGCCGACGCTGCTTTATGGATATGGCGGTTTCCAGGTTTCCTATGGCCCGGCCTACAGTCCGGTCACCGGCCGTCTCTGGCTGGAGCAGGGCGGCGCTTATGTGCTTTCCAACATTCGCGGCGGCGGCGAGTTCGGCCCCAACTGGCACCAGGCCGGCCTGAAGCAGAACCGCCAGCGCATCTATGATGACTTCATCGCAATCGGCGAAGACCTTATCGCGCGCGGCATCACCAGCCCGGAACATCTCGGCATCATGGGCGGCTCGAATGGCGGCCTGCTGATGGGTGTGATGTTGAACCAGCGCCCGGACCTCTGGAACGCGGTCGTCGTACAGGTGCCGCTGCTCGACATGCTGCGCTACCACAAGTTCACCGCCGGGCGCTACTGGACGGCCGAATACGGCAACGCCGAGACCGATCCTGAGCACTTCCGCTTCATGATGGCCTACTCGCCGCTGCACAACGTGCAGCCGGATCGCACCTACCCGCCCCTGCTCATCACCACCGCCGATACCGACGACCGGGTGCCGCCGATGCACGCCAAAAAGTTTGCCGCCGCGCTGCAAGCGGCCGACAACGGCCGTAATCCCCTCCTCATCCGCATCGAAATGCGCGCCGGGCACGGCCTGGGCAAACCCACCGCCAAGCTCATCGAAGAAGCCACCGACGTTTACAGCTTCTTGTGGACGATGTTGAATCGATAACAAATCGTAGGGGCAGGTCTGTTAGTGTTTAAAAAATAGATCGGGTCATGTCCAACCCCCACCCTAACCCTCCCCCTGGCAGGGGGAGGGAATCTGGCTCCCTCTCCCTCTCAGGGAGAGGGCTGGGGTGAGGGTCGTTACCGCTTCACCTTGCCCACCGGCACCCCATTCAGCTGCATCCGCAAGGACTCGGCCACCTCGTCCGTCACCTGGTAATCGGGCGATTGGTGGCGGAAGTAGGTGTCGTACAGGTCGGCGTAATGGCCGCGCCGCTGCATCAGGCTGGCGTGGCTGCCCTCTTCGATGATCTCCCCCTGCTGCAACACAATGATCCGGTCCGCATGTTTAATGGTGGACAGGCGGTGAGCAATGATGATCGACGTGCGGTCGGCCAGCACCAGCTCCAGGCTCTATTGAATCTGCGCTTCAGCCAACGGGTCCACGCTGGCGGTGGCCTCGTCCATGATGAAGATGTCCGGCTGCGCCAGCACGGCACGCGCCAGGCCCAGCAACTGCTTCTGCCCTGTGGAGAGCAGCACGCCGCCTTCACCCACCTGCTCTTCGTAGCCTTTCTCCAGCTTGGTGATGAACGCGTTGGCGCCGGCCAGTTCCGCCGCGGCTTCCACTTCCTCGTTGCTTGCGTCCAGCCGCCCGTAGCGGATGTTCTCGCGGATCGTGCCGGAGAAGAGATGGGGCGTCTGCAGCACCATGCCGATGCGCGATTGGATCGCGTGCTGGGTCAGGTCCGTATAGTCGTGGCCCGCGATCAGGATGCGCCCGCCTGTCGGCTCGAAGAAGCGGCAGAGCAGGTTGACGATGGTGCTCTTGCCGCCGCCGGTCGGCCCCACCAGCGCGATGGTCTCGCCCTGGCGCACATGCAGGTTGAAACTGCTCAGGATCGGCTTGCCCTCTTCGTACTGGAAGTTCACGTTGTCGAAGACGATGTCCCCGCGCAGGTGATCTACCGTGTAGGCGCCGGGCTTGTCCACGATGTCGGGCACCGCGTCGATGAGCGAGAAGATGCGCTCGCCCGACGCCACCGCCTGCTGCATCTCGGCGAAGACGCGCGCCATCTCTTGTACGGGCCAGATCATGAAGAGCACGTAGGAGATGAACGCGTACATGCCGCCCACGCTCAGCGCGCTGGCGGTGTCCACCGAGAAGCCGGCGTAGGCCACGATGCTGACGATGGCGAAGGAGGAGATCAACTGCACCGTGGGCAGGAAGAGCGCGGAATACCAGGCGGCGCGGTAGCCGGCGCGGTACATCTCCCCCGTCAGGTTGCCGAACTCTTGCAGGTTGGCCTCTTCCCGGTCGAGCGCCTTGATCACCCGCACACCGGTGATCGTCTCGTTGTACGCGCCGGTGATCT
>DNFL01000058.1 GCA_003486945.1 Hyphomonas sp.
TGGCAGGGCGTGGCGCGGTTTGCGCTGACGCAGGCCTCCGAACTCAGCGCAGGCAGCGCGGTGCTCTCGGACCTGAACCTGACCGTGAAAGGCGAAGCCGCAGACGATGCCGTGCGCGCGCGTCTGACCACTGCAGTGAGCGGCGTGGCGGCGCCGTTCCGGGGCGCAGCGCTGATCCGGGGCAATCCGCTCTGGGCGGCGACGATCAGCGGCGATGAACTGGTTCTGACAGGTGCGGTGCCCACCGACGCGGACCGGCGGGCGCTGACCATGCTGGCGCGGCAAACGTTCAGGGGCGAAGTGCGCGACGAAATGACAGTGGCAGGGTCGCCGGCGGAAGGCTGGATCAGCGGCGCGAGGGCGGGCCTTGTCCATCTTGCTGATTTTTCATCCGGTGCGATGACGTTTGACCCGGTGATCAATGGGTTCACCTTTGAAGGCTCCGCGCGGGCCAGCACACTCTTCTTCCTGAATGAAGACATGGCCCGCAACGCCGGCCGCTGGCGTTTTGTGGTCGTAGCCGAGCAGGCGCCGGTGGAAACGATTGCAGATGCGGCAAACACGGACCGCCGTGCAGCGTGCGATGCGCGGCTGAATGAGCTGCTGTCGCCGGATGCCCTGAAATTCGAACGGGCGGGCGCCGGCTTCGACCGGTCGAGTGCCGGCGCGCTCGACGCCCTCGCCGTTGCAGCGCGGACCTGCGGGCCGGGGCTGGAGCTTGAAATTGCAGCTGCTGACGATGACCTCGGCGAAGCGCGTGCGGCGCAGATTGCCGAATTTCTTGCGCGCTCCGGTGCAGACAGGCCGCGCCTTGCTGCATTCGGCTATGGCCCCGCTGCGGTGGGGGAGGGTATGGACACGGATGCGGCACGTCCGCTGAAGATCACTGTACGGGAGCGAAGCGGACAATGACCTGGCTGATGACGCATATGTGGATTGTGGCCGCGTCGGCGAGCGCTGTGACCCTGCTGCTCGGCTGGTCGATCCGCGGCATGATGCTGTCCGGCAAGATGCGTCAGGCGATCGTCGAACGGGACGTTGTCAAACTTGAGCTCAACGACACCAAGGACGAGGTCGAGAAGCTGTTCGCGCAGATCCGCAAATTGCAGAACGGCGATGCGGCAGCGGCTGCGCCGGCAGCTGACCCGATCATCATGCGCAAGATGGAATCGCTGACAGCGGAACTTGCGCGCAAGTCTGCCGAGATCGAAGCGCTCAAGGCGGCAACGGCGACGGCAGCTACCACCGTGCCTCCGCCGGCGCAGGCCGGGCAGCCGGAAGACACGCTGATCTGGCGCAACCGGCACCTTGAGAGCCGCGTGGTCCATCTGGAAACCGAATTGGCAAAGGCGCAGAGCGCCCCGCCGGTTGCTGCGCCGGTTGAAACCGTCGAAGCGGCGCCGGCTGTTGATACCGCGAAGCTCGAATGGGAAGTGAAGTACCTGCGCACGCGCGTTGATGCGCTGCAGACGGAACTGGCAGCTGCGCCCGTGGCAGCGGCTGCGGTTGAGGCGCCGGCTGCACCCACCGCAGCGGCGCCCGCAGCGGCCGACCCTGCCTCACCCGTTGAAGAAGAACTCGCGCGGCTACGCTGGCGGGTGCGCTATCTGGAAGGAAAGCTCGCCTATTTCGAAGGCGATGAGGAAGCCGCAGAAGAAGGTGAGGATGCTGCTGAAGCGGCGCCTGCCGGAAAGCCTGCAGCAGAGGCGATCCTGGAACAGCTGCAGGCAGCAGATGAGGTTGCCGAGGCGGAAGAAGTTGCCAACGGCACGGCCCGTGTGCGCCCAGCACAACTGGAAAAACCCTTCACGGACAAGGGCGATGATCTCACCCTGATCGGAGGCATCGGTCCCAAAATACAGGAAGTGCTGCACGAGCTCGGCATCTTCCATTTCGAACAGATTTCCGCCTGGACGCCTGAAAATGTCGCCTGGGTGGACGAGTATCTGAGCTTTGCCGGACGCATCACCCGCGAAGGCTGGGTGGAGCAGGCCCGCGTGCTGGCCGGCGAATCTGCGGACGCCTGAGATATTCAGGACGGGTTCACACCCGCCCCTTCACGATAGCGCCAGAACCGGAAGGCCAGTTTGCATTTTGGAGTGCAGGCGGTAGGATTCAGCTTCATCCGGTTACAGGAGACAGGTGTCATGTCCGAACCATTCACCCTTGGCGAAACATTTGACGGAGCGCTGCTGGCGAATGCGCCGCGCGTCCGGCTGTCCCGCCGTGGCATCATCATGGGCCTCGCGTCCGGCAGTGTGTTCCCGTTCCTCACCGGCTGCAGCACCAACCTCGCCACCGGCGAAAGCCAGTTCCTGCTGTTCGGCGATGACCAGATCGCCGGCATGGCCGCAACCGCATGGTCCGACATGAAGGCGCAGACACCGCAGACTTCGAACACGCAGCTGAAGAACCGCGTGCTGAACGTCTGGGACCGCACGATCAAGGGCGCTGCCAAGACCGGCCACGTGAACCCGAACGATCAGTGGGATGTCGCGGTGTTCGACACCGATGACGTCAACGCCTTCGTCATGCCGGGCAACCGGGTTGGCGTGTACCGCGGCATCACGGAACTGACCGAGAATGACGACCAGATTTCCTCGGTGCTTGGCCACGAGACTGGGCACGTGGTTGGCAAGCACGCAGCGGAGCGGATGTCGGTGTCGACGGCCGCCCAGGTCGGCCTGATGGCGGGGCAGATTGCAGTCGCCTCTTCCGAGGAGCTGTCCAAGTACGGCACCGCGATCGGCGCGCTTGGCGGCGCGGCGCTGCAATTCGGCGTGATCCTGCCCTACAGCCGCAAGCATGAGCTGCAGGCCGACAAGCTCGGCGTCGATTACATGCACCAGGCCGGCTATGACGTGAAACAGTCGGTTCGGCTGTGGGAGCTGATGGACGCCCAGTCCAAAGGCCAGCGGCCGCCGGAATTCATGTCGACCCACCCCGATCCGGCCCGCCGGGCGGATGAGCTGCGCACCTACATCAATGCGCGGGGTTACGCGCTGATCTAGGCCAGCCAGCCAGACCTTGAAACGGCCCGGATGCCCTGCGGCCTCCGGGCTTTTTCATGTGCGCGCTTGACCGGGCAGGGGCTTTCGGCCATACGCGCCGCTTCTGCGGGAGGCGCCAGCCGTACCGCGGAACCTCGTTTTCAACCGGGCGGATCGAAAGACCACCGCCCCTTCGCCAAGTTGTGAGGACAAGATGGCTAAGAAACTGCTGGGGCAGATCAAGCTCCAGATTCCGGCCGGCAAGGCCGCTCCCGCACCGCCCGTGGGCCCGGCACTGGGTCAGCGCGGTATCAACATCATGGAATTCTGCAAGGCGTTCAACGCCCGGACCCAGAACCTCGAGCAGGGTCTGCCGATCCCGGTTGTGATTGAATACTACCAAGACAAGTCGTTCACCTTCGTCACCAAGACGCCGCCGGCTTCGGTGCTGCTGAAGAAGGCCGCTGGCCTGAAACTCGGCAAGAAACCGGCCTCGGGCGCCAAAAAGCCGGGCCATGAGTCAACCGGCAAGGTCACGATGGACCAGGTCCGCGAGATCGCGAAGGTCAAGATGGCCGACCTGAACGCCAACGACATCGACGCTGCAGCCAAGATCATCGCCGGCTCTGCTCGCGCGATGGGCCTTCGTGTGGAGGACTGATCACTATGGCTAAAGGAAAACGCACCCGCGCCATCGAGCAGACCATCGACCGGACGAAAGCCTATTCGATCCCGGAAGCCGTGAAGCTCGTGAAATCCAACGCGAAAGCTAAGTTCGACGAGTCGATCGAGATCGCCGTGAACCTCGGCGTTGACCCGAAATATGCTGACCAGCAGGTCCGCAGCGTGGTCAGCCTGCCGGCCGGTACCGGCAAGAACATCCGCGTTGCCGTGTTCGCCAAGGACAAGAAGGCCGAGGAAGCTAAAGCTGCCGGTGCCGAGATCGTCGGCGCTGATGACCTGTTCGAAAAGGTCAATGGCGGCTTCATGGACTTCGACCGCGTCATCGCGACCCCGGACATGATGGGCCTCGTCGGCCGTCTCGGTAAGGTGCTCGGCCCGCGCGGTCTGATGCCGAACCCGAAAGTCGGCACCGTGACCCCGAACGTGGCCCAGGCCGTCAAGGACGCCAAAGGCGGCGCCATCGAGTTCAAGGTCGAGAAGGCTGGTATCGTCCATGCCGGCATCGGCAAGGCCTCCTTCTCGGAAGCCGACATCGAAAAGAACGTTACGGCCTTCCTCTCGGCCCTCGCCAAAGCTCGTCCGACGGGCGCGAAGGGCACGTTCATCCGGAAGATCTCGCTCTCGTCCACCATGGGCGGCGGCGTGCAGATCGACTTGAACGAAGCGAAAGCCTAATAGAGTCGATCCGGTTCCAGATCCATATGAAAGCCCGGAGCGGTCTTGCCGTTCCGGGCTTTTGCTTTGTCGGGTTATCCCCATATTAATTGGGGTGGCAGAGAATCCGCCTTAAGGGAGATATGGCCAAAAGCCGATCCTTTCGCCGATACCGCAATCGGGCGTGGCCGACAGAGCTGGGAATCATCATTTTCCTGACGCTCGTAGGCCTGTGGGTGCTCGGCCGGATAAGCTTTTTCTCTGTGATCGTTACTGCCCCCGATTGCCTCTCGATAGAGCCCGCTTTGCTTGGCCGGAATGACCGGATTGACGGAGTCCTCGACACGCTGGCGCTTGCCGGGGCAGGGGCCATCTGCCTGATCGCGGTAACAGGCATCATCGGGTCGCGCGAACGAACGGCATCGATGGGAAGCGCTATGTTCGGGGCGGCGAATTTCGGGATCGCCGGACTTCTTGTCGCTCAGTGGATGTTCGCCTGGGCGTTTTTTAATCCTGACAGCTGGCTGGCGAAAGCCGCGATGCCGATGGTGCCGCAAATGATGGTCCTCGCCTTGCACCATGGAGACAGGGACGCATTCGAAGGAATGCCGGGCTGGCATACGGTCGGTGAAGCTAGCTACTTCAATGCTGAAATTGGAGTTCTCGTGCGGCGGGAACGGGTCAAATCCTGCTTTCCGGCGCCTCTTGTCCGGCAAAATCTCTCGAACATGAACCCTGACGGTTTCCTTCCCAATGGAGTGGCCATCGCATCCATCTCGGACGGGGAACTCGACAAGAGCGAATTGGCCTACGTTTATTATGACCAGCACTTCCAGTACCTGACCTCAGAGCTCCATTTTGACCATGAGCAGTATCCAACGCTGCAAAAGCGGGATGCTGAGAGGGATGCCAGCGGGCGCCGGGTTGATCCGGAACATGTCCTGAAGCTCGTTCAGGACAGCCTGGAGTTTCTGCCGGCGCAGGCCTATCCCCTTCGGCCTTTTTCGCGCGACGAAATAGATCAGATGGTAAAAGCGACCTGGGACAGGGAAGCGCCGGAGCCTTGAAGCGAGGGGTCACTGCACCCTCAGCCAACATTTCTGAAGGCAGGGGGTTGCGGCCCGGTGGAAAAACCGTTAATGCCCGCCGCTTGACGGGAGTTCTCCGATGTGCATTCGGGGGACTCCCGTTTCCTGTCACAGACCATAGGCCATTTCTTCGCGGAAATGCCAAGGGCCGCAAGGCCACCTATGCAGACGGGGTGAGGCGTAGATACGGTTCGGAATTTCCTGGAATTTTTCCGGGAAAGGCTAGCCGGGCAGGCCAATCCCTGGGCAGGCGCTGGAAGCCGCAAGGCGGAAGGCGAACACCTAGGGCGGCCGGATGGTCCGGGCGCCTCAATGGAGACCCGCAATGGATAAAGCTGGAAAAAGCGCGGCTCTCGAGAACCTCAAAGGGGTTTTCGAAGGGGCGGGCGTGGTCGTCGTGACCCACTATACCGGTCTTACCGTGGCGGAAATGACGAAGCTGCGTGGCCTGCTCCGCAAGGACGGCGCGCACTTCAAAGTGGTCAAGAACCGCCTCGCGAAAATCGCGCTGGGCGGGGTCGGTGGCGATAAAGCGCAGGACCTGTTCCAAGGCCCTGTGGCGATCGCCTACTCGCCGGATCCGGTGTCGGCTGCGAAAGCGGCTGACGAGTTCTCGAGAGAAAACTCGAAACTCGTCATCATCGGCGCCGTGATGGGTGAGCAGGTCCTCGATGCCAAAGGCGTCGAAGCCCTCGCGAAACTGCCGTCCCTTGATCAACTGCGTGGCAAGCTCATCGGCCTCCTGCAGGCTCCGGCAACGAAAGTTGCTGGCGTCATCCAGGCTCCGGCTTCGCAACTTGCCCGCGTGGTGTCGGCTTACGCGTCGAAAGACGCCGCATAAGACACCCGTTTTCGCAACACCAAGACCTTAACAACCGAACCAAACAGGAATCAAAACCATGGCAAATCTTGAAAAGATTGTCGAAGACCTCTCGGCTCTGACCGTTCTGGAAGCTGCTGAGCTCGCGAAACTGCTCGAAGAAAAGTGGGGCGTCTCTGCTGCTGCTCCGGTGGCTGTTGCTGCCGCTGGCGGCGGTGCAGCTCCGGCCGCAGCTGTTGAAGAGAAGACCGAATTCGACGTCGTTCTCACCGATGGCGGCGCGAAGAAAATCGAAGTCATCAAACTGGTCCGCGAAGTTGTTCCGTCGCTCGGCCTGAAGGAAGCCAAAGACCTCGTCGAAGGCGCCCCGAAGACCGTCAAGGAAGGCGTTGCAAAGGCCGATGCAGAAGCGATGAAGAAGAAATTCGAAGCCGCTGGCGCGAAGGTCGACCTGAAGTAATCGCCTCCGGGCGAATTGCCGGGCGGCGTTCGCGCGAGGCGCTGCCCCTGTAAAGTTTACGCGCGGCGGTCTCTCCGGAGGCCGCCGCGTGCTCGCGTTTAAAACTCCGGTGTTCCGCTCCCCGCAGGCGGCGCCGCAAAATTGGGAACTTGGGATGGCACTCTCCTTCACGGAAAAGAAACGTATCCGCAAAAACTTCGGCCGAATTCCCGAAGCCATCGAAATGCCAAACCTGATCGAGGTACAGCGCGAAAGCTACGAAGCCTTCCTGCAGATGAACACGCCGCGCGAGAAACGCACGGATGATGGTCTCGGCGGTGTCTTCAAATCGGTTTTCCCGATCACGGATTTTTCCGAGCGCGCCACCCTCGAATATGTCTCCTACGAATTCGAACAGCCGAAGTTCGACGTTGAAGAGTGCATGCAGCGCGACCTGACTTTCCAGGCGCCGCTGAAAGTGCGCCTGCAACTCGTCGTGTTCGATGTCGATGAAGAAACCGGCGCCCGTTCCGTCAAGGAAGTGAAAGAACAAGAGTGCTATCTCGGCGACATCCCGCTGATGACCGAGAAAGGCACCTTCGTCGTCAACGGCACCGAGCGTGTGATCGTCTCGCAGATGCACCGTTCGCCCGGCGTCTTCTTCGACCATGACAAGGGCAAGACGCACGCCTCCGGCAAACTGCTGTTCGCCGCCCGCATCATTCCCTATCGCGGCTCGTGGCTCGATTTCGAGTTCGACGCGAAAGACATCCTGAACATCCGCATCGATCGCAAGCGCAAGCTGCCGGCGACGACGATCCTCTATGCGCTTGGTTACAACACCGAGCAGATCCTCGACCTGTTCTACTCCCATTCCATCTACCGGATGGACAAGAAGGGCTGGATCACGAGCTTCCGCGCCGACGCATGGCGCGGCGTGAAGCCGGAATACGACCTCGTTGACGCGAAGTCGAAAAAGATCGTGGCCGAGGCTGGCAAGAAGATCACGGCGCTGAAAGCGAAACGTATCGCTGAAAGCGGCACGGACGAAATCCTCGTTCCGTCTGAAGCCCTCATTGGCAAGTTCCTCGCCCGCGATGTCGTCAATCTCGAAACCGGTGAAATCTTCGGCGAAGCCGGCGACACGCTGGAAGAAGCGAACATTGCCGAGATCCGCGATTACGGCGTCAAGACGATCGAAGTGCTGAACATCGACGCCGCCGGCCGTGGCCCGTGGCTGCGCAACACGCTGAAAGCCGACAAGAACGAGAACCGCTTCGAAGCGCTCTCCGACATCTACCGCGTCATGCGCCCCGGCGAACCGCCGACGCAGGAAGCGGCAGAGGCCCTGTTCGGCCAACTGTTCTTCGACCAGGAGCGCTATGATCTCTCGGCAGTTGGCCGCGTGAAGATGAACATGCGTCTCTCTGTGGCCGTGCGTGAATACGAGTCCGCGGCAGACGACATGCGCGTGCTGCGCCATGACGACATCATCGGCGTGATGAAGGTCATCCTCGACCTGAAGGACGGCAAGGGCGAAGTCGACGACATCGACAACCTCGGCAACCGCCGCGTCCGTTCGGTCGGCGAGCTAATGGAAAACAACTACCGCATCGGTCTCGTGCGCATGGAGCGCGCGATCAAGGAACGTATGGGCGCGGTCGATATCGACACCGTGATGCCGCACGACCTGATCAACGCGAAACCGGTTGTTGCCGCGGTGCGCGAATTCTTCGGCTCTTCGCAGCTGTCGCAGTTCATGGAC
>DNFL01000018.1 GCA_003486945.1 Hyphomonas sp.
GCTCTTCCGATCTGGTGGACCGCGGGCTGACGGTGTTCGTTGTCTCCTGGCGTTCGGCCGACAAGGTGACGAAGGACTATGACTGGGACGACTATGTGAAGAAGGGCATTTATGCCGCCGTGGAGGCTGCACTGCAGGCCTCCGGCGCGAAGAGCCTGAACGCAGTCGGATACTGTATCGGCGGCACGCTGCTGACCTCTGCGCTCGCGCACATGTCGGCGACCGGCTACGACAAGATCTCCTCGGCGACCTTCTTTGCCTCGCAATCCGACTTCGAACTCGCGGGCGACCTGAAAGTGTTCACGGATGGTCCGGGCCGGGACTATGTCTATGGCATCATCGACGAGCATGGCGGCATCATGCCCGGCAAGGAGATGTACGAGACCTTCAACTGGCTCAGGCCCATCGATCTCGTGTGGCGCTATGTGGTAGACATGTACATGCTGGGCAAGCCGCCGCGCCCGTTTGACCTGCTCTACTGGAACGCGGACCAGACGAATATTCCGGGCCCGGTGCACCGACGTTACCTGAAGGAATGCTATGCCGAGAACCAGCTGGCCCGGGGCGAATATACCGTCCTCGGAATAAAGGTGGACCCGAAGAACATCACCATTCCGGTGATGCTGCAGGCTTCGAAGGACGACCATATCGTGCCGTTCGAGAGCGTGTTCCGCACGGCGAAACTGTTTGGTGGAGACGCGACTTTCGTCCTTTCAGGATCGGGCCATATCGCCGGCGTGGTGAACCATCCGGATGCGAAGAAATACCAACACTGGACGAATGCAGGAGCGCTCTCTGCACATGTTTCCGCGAAGGACTGGCTAGCAGGCGCAACCGAGACGGCGGGCAGCTGGTGGCCGACCTGGTGGGACTGGCTCAAGCCAAAATCCGGCCGCAAGGTGGCTGCGCCGCAGCCGAAGGATATGGGGCTTGGCCCGGCGCCCGGATCCTATGTGAAAGTGCGGCTGGCGGATATCAAACTACCGGCGGAGTAGCTCCCGCCCCTGCCCCTCTCCCGCGAGGCGGGAGAGGGATTCAGATGGCGCTATTACAGCCAGTACGGATTGGCACGGTAGTGGGCATAGACGCTTTCGTCATACTCGCGCTGGCCGAGGCGGTCGTATTTGCCGCGGTCGAGGTTGGGTGCCGAGGTCAGTTGCTCCTTGGACAGACGAACGACATAGGCGTCCTTGTTCGTGTCATAGGACAGCGAGGACCAGGGCAGCGGATGGCGCTGCTCGCCCATTCCGAGGAAGCCGCCGAACGCCATGACGGCGTAGGCAACATTGCCTTTCTGCTTGTCGATCATCACGCAGTCTACCGAGCCGAGCTTCTCGCCCTGCGTGTTGTACACGTCCGTACCCTGAACATCATCCGAGCTGATGAGGCGGCGGGATTCGGTTTTGAGTGTAGCCATGTTTAGTCTCCGTCACTTGGGGTTTAGGTGCCCCCCATGCCGTCAGAGCAGTATAGGCCGAAAATTCCGCTGCGGTGTGAAATCCCTGTCACACGCTGGAAAGTGCTGGTTTTGCTGGGTGTTTTTATGCAGTCAGCCCTGCGCTCTCATCCAAACCCAGCGCGATGTTGAGGTTTTGCACCGCTGCGCCGGAGGCGCCTTTGCCGAGATTGTCGAGGCGGGCGACGAGGCGGGCCTGGTCGTCGGAGCCGAAGACGAAGAGATCGAGGCGGTTGGTGTCGTTGCACGCCTCCGCGCCGAGGGTTTTGACCGCGTCGGCTTCGGCAAGGCCGGCGACCTTCACGAAACGCTCGCTGGCATAGGCGGATTCGAGCACCTTGTGCACGTCTTTGCGTTTGGCTTTCGTTTTCAGCGCCCAGAGCGGCAGTGGCACTTCGATGATCATGCCCTGCGCAAAGCGGCCGACCGCCGGCATGAACAACGGCACATGCGAGAGGCCGGTGTGTTTCTTCATTTCGGGCGGATGCTTGTGCGCCTGCGCGAGGGCGTAGATGCGGTAGTTGTCTTCGGTCTGGCGCTCTTCGAATTCGGCGATCATGGGTTTTCCGCCCCCGGAATATCCGGACACGGCATTCACGCTGACCGGCCAATCGGCAGGAATAATTCCGGCGATCACCAGCGGGCGTACGAGGGCGATGAAACCGGTGGGATAGCAGCCGGGATTCGAGATGCGCGCGGAAGCGGCGATGGCGGCGCGCTGGCCCTTGTCCATTTCCGGGAAGCCGTAGACCCAGCCGGCAGAGGTGCGGTGGGCGGTGGAGGCGTCGATGATCACCGTGTTGGGATTCTCCACTAGGCTGACGGCAAGACGCGCAGCATCATCCGGCAGGCAGAGAATAACCGCATCGCACTTGTTCATGATCGCCGCGCGCGCGTCCGGATCCTTGCGCTTTGCCTCGTCGATCGAGACGAGATCGAGATCGGAGCGCCCCTTCAGGCGCTGCGCGATCTGGAGCCCGGTGGTGCCGGCTTCGCCATCGATGAAAACTTTGGGTTTCATGCGCCCACTCCTCTGAAGTCAGGGGCCAAAAGAAAACGGGCGCCTCGTTTCCGAAGCGCCCGCCAGAAATCTGGATAAACCTTTTGCGGTTTAGCGCTTCGAGAACTGGAAGNNGAGCAGCCCGGCGATGCAGTTGAGTAGCGTGGACTTGCCGCAGCCGGAAGGGCCGAGCAGCACCAGCAGGCTGCCCTTCTCGACCGTGAACGACACTTCGCGCAGGGCCTGCGCCGTGCCGTAACTCTTGCTCACCCGCTCGACGACGATGGACGACACGCCATTCCCTGCATTTGTCCGGCGCTGTTGCCGCGCCTTCTCCCTAAGGCTGGTTCATGACAGTGTGGTCACAACCGATGCGCGGATGCTAGTGCGCCTTCACGCTTGTCACAATATTGTAATGTGTGGCGTTGCGTGGCTTTCTTGCCGGCTCGGTCGGCGGCACGGAGACGCTGGCGTGGCATTCTCGATCAGGACCTGCAATGAGCGCGATGTATTCGGTGTGGCTGATGCCCGATTCGGCAAGTCTGGCGCGGCTCCAGCCGATCCATGAGCGGCTGTGCCGCCAGTTCGGCACGCCGCGATTCGACCTGCACCTGACGCTGCTCGGCGGCTGCGCGCTGGATCTGGCGCGGCTGAAGGCCATCCTGCCGGCGATCGTCGAGAACACCCCGCCATTTCGCGCCGATGTCATCGACATTGGCACAAGCGCGACGTTCTTCCAGTCGTTCTATGCGCTGTTCGCGGCGCAGGGGCCCATCCTGATGCTCAAGGAGCGCACCATGCGCCTGGCGCTGGATCAGGGCGTCGGCGCCTTCATGCCGCATGTCTCGCTGCTGTATGGCCCGGTCGAGGCCGGGGCCAAGGCAGAGGCCGCCGCTGCGGCACGCCGCGAGGCGAATGGGGTATCGATCCGCTTCGATTCCGTCACGCTCGCCTATTCGTCCGACACGCTGCCGATCGCCGACTGGCGGATCGAGGCGCGCGCGCCGCTGCGGTGACAAACGAAAAGGCCCGGATCGCTCCGGGCCTTGCCACACTTTGCGGGAATGCGCGCCTTTAGCGCTTCGAGAACTGGAAGCTGCGGCGGGCTTTTGCCTTGCCGTACTTCTTGCGCTCGACCACGCGCGGGTCGCGCGTCATGAAGCCGAACGGTTTCAGCACCGGGCGCAGGCCCGGTTCGAAGGCCACGAGGGCGCGCGAAATGCCGTGCCGCACAGCGCCGGCCTGGCCCATGAGACCCGAACCCTTGACGGTGGCGATGACATCAAACTCCGACGCGCGGCCGGCTTCGATCAGCGGCTGGGCGATGACCATGCGCAGCACGGGACGTGCGAAGTAGGTTTCCTGATCGCGGCCGTTGATGGTGATCTTGCCGGTGCCGCGCTTGATCCAAACGCGGGCGACGGCTTCCTTGCGGCGGCCGGTGCCGTAGGCGCGGCCATGGGCGTCGATCTTCGGCTCGGCTTTGGCAACCGGCTGGGAAGCCGGTGCGCCGGTCATGGCGCCGAGGTCTTTCAGGGACGAAGCAGTGTCGGTCATATGGATCAGGCCGTTTTCGAGTTCTTGCGGTTCATCGCCTTGAAGTCGACGACTTCCGGCGACTGGGCGACGTGCGGGTGCTCGGCGCCGGCGTAAACGCGCAGCTTGCCGAATTGCTGGCGCGAGAGAGCGCTTTCACGCGGCATCATGCGCTTGACGGCGAGTTCGATGGCGCGCTCCGGGAAGCGGCCTTCGAGGATCTTTCCGGCAGTGGTTTCCTTGATACCGCCCGGGTAACCGGTGTGGCGGTAATAGATCTTGTCGGTCAGCTTGTTGCCGGTGAACTTCGCCTTCTCGGCGTTGATCACGACGACGTGATCGCCGGTGTCGACATGCGGCGTAAAGTCAGGGCGGTGCTTGCCGCGCAGGCGCTTGGCGACGTATGAAGCAAGGCGTCCGACAACGACATCGCTCGCGTCGATCACGACCCACTTATTCTCTACCCCAACGGGTGCGTTATAGGTTTTCATCGCTCTGCTCAGAGCCTCTACTTTCGGAGTTCCAGGAATGCAAATTAAGGGCTGGCGTTTAGTCGCCGCTTCTCCCTTTGTCAACGCGGCTGCCGGGGCGATCCTGCTTTTTGGCGCGGCGGGCTGTTCGCGGCAGGAAAAGGAGGCGGATTCCGCCCCCAGAGCCGCTGCAATTGCTGCAGGAGTCGAGCTTCCGGCCGTATGGGCGACACGGGCACTTTCCGGGCCGGTGGAGGATGTGGCGCTGTCTACGGGCGGCGGGGCAGTGCTGGCCGTGGCGTTCGAACGCGGCGGACTCGAGTTTTTTGACCTTGAAGGCGAGCGGATCGGGGAGCCGGCGCTGTTCCGGCTGAAGGCGATTGCCGATGGGCGCTCGACCCAGATTGCCGGGGCTGACGTGACCCTGTTTCCGGGGGTGACCGAGGCCGGGGCGCTGAAGGGGTATATCTACAGCCCGGGCCTGATGGCGCCGGCGCAGATTGACCTGCCGATTCCCGAAGACCGGCTGGTGGCGGGACTGTGCACCGGGGATGCCGGGTCGCAGGGGCTGATCCGGGTGGCTTACTGGACGGTGGCCAATTCGATGCAGCTGATCACCGGGGTGCTGACGGAAGAGAATGGCGACCTTGGCTGGACGCCGGAAGCGCTGACGCCTTCACCAATGCCGGTTTCTTCCTGCGTATTTGCGGGCGGGGAGCTGGTGGCCTCGGCGGCGAGCGATTCTGCGCCGCTGACGCGGGGCGAGGTTTCGGCGCTCCTGTCGCTGGACGATGCGGCGGCGCTGCAGATTTCCACCGATTACGGCATCACCAATACGGCGATCAGCGTGCGCGATGGAATCACCATCGAGGCACCGCGCAATCCGACGGCGCTGTCGGCGCATGGCACGCTGCCGGCGGGCGGGTTCCCGGGCGGAGTGGTTGTGGTGGCGGGCGAGACTTCGAGCGGGTCGCACCAGGTGGTGTTCATCGACCCGAGTTCGATCACGCTCGAGCCGGTGGAAGACTGACGCGCCAGGCGAGCCAGACGGCTTTCAAAGTAACGATCACGCCGAGCCCCTGGTGCGCGAGTGCCAGGGGAAGCGGCGCAGCGTTGACGAGGGTGAGGATGCCCCAGAGCGCCTGCGCGCTAACGAGGGCGGCGAGCAGCGCAAACGGCCGGGCGAGCGGGCCGGAGCGGTGGCGCCAGGCAGCATAGAGGCTGAGACCCCAGAGAATGTAAGCGAGGAGGCGGTGGTTGAACTGCGTTGCCGCCCTGCCCTCGATGAAGCTGCGGATGCCGAGATCGGCCTGTATATAATGCGAGGGCACAAGCTCACCCGCCATCAGGGGCCAGTCAGTATAAGTGCGGCCCGCATCGAGACCGGCGACGAGGGCGCCCGCGGCCATCTGTATGAAGACGAGAATGAGGAGCGACCAGCCGATGCGCCTTGCGCCGGGCGGGGCGGGCTCTCGCGCGTGGCGGCCGAGGCCGAGCCAGAGCCAGGCGATGAGGCAGAGAATAAGGAGCGCGAGGCTGAAATGCGTCATCAGCCGGTAGGAGGCGACGGAGACGCGCTCCGTCTCGCCGATGCCGCTGGCGACCATCCACCAGCCGATGGCACCCTGAAGGCCGCCGAGCGCGACGAGGCCCGTGAGTTTCCAGCCGAGGCCCTGTCCCAGCCAGCGCTTCCACGCAAAGAAAGCGAGACCGGCAATGGCGACGAGGCCGATGAGGCGGCCAAGCTGGCGGTGGCCCCATTCCCACCAGTAAATGAACTGGAACTCGGCCAGGCTCATGCCCTTGTTCATTAGCTGGTACTGGGTGGTCTGGCGGTATTTGTCGAACTCGGAATGCCAGTCGGCATCATTGAGCGGCGGCAGGGAACCGGCGACGGGGCGCCATTCGGTGATCGACAGGCCGGAATCAGTGAGGCGCGTGGCGCCGCCCACGAGAATGGTCCCGTAGACCATGAGCCCAAGCAGAACCAGCCAGAGGCGGATCCAGCGTGCGGCACCGGAAGACGTTGCGCTTTCTGCCATGTCGCCTAGATCACCCGTCAGCCGTCTCAATCAAGGGGCAGCTTGGTCGCAGGACAGATGCAGGAAAAGCGCAACCTTCGCAAACCCGTGGGCGTGGTCCTGCTGCTGGTGTTCCTGACGGCATGGCTGTGGGGCGCAACGACACTCGCCCCGGTGGCCGGGCGAATGCATTTCCTGCTGGAGATGGGCTATTATCTCGCGGCGGGCACATTCTGGGCCATTCCGCTGAAACCGCTGTTCGACTGGATGAATGCGGGAGAGCCGGAGGAGGAGTGAGCGCTTTCGGACGTGCAGAAACGCCTGAGTGCCCTGCCATCCTTCAACTTCGCTTGGGATCACGGATTCTGAGTATTAATCCCCTTCCCCGTGTTTGCGGGCAGCTTCGCGGAGGCGGGCGAAAATGGCGGCGGGGTCTTCCGGGGCGGAGACTTCGTCGGGCTCCGGGTAGTCGTCGAACATGTCTTCTTCGGCGGGCGCCTCTTCGGCGGCGGCTTGTGCAGCGGCGGGAACGGGGGCGCGGGCGGGTTCGCTGATTTCGGCATCGTCGGCTTCGTAGGCGTAGCCGGCGGTGGATTCGGTGCGCAGGCGGCCGATCACGGTTTCGCCGCCGATCAGCGTCTGGCCGGGCCAGATCATCACGTTGAGGCTGGCGGGGAGGTAAAGGTCGCACCAGCCGCCGAGGCGGCGGATGGCAACGGCGCGGCCGAGGCGGACGATGTCGCCGACTTCGGCATTGAGATCGATGCGGGGCCCGAGGCCGCCGGAGGCGAGCGCGAGACCCGCTTGTTCGCCGGCGCTTTCGAAGGTGATGTAGGCGCGCGTGAGGCCGTCATCTTCCGGGCGGAAGGCGACGGGCACGGAAGGCTCGCCCTGCGTGGCGGTGATCAGGTCAACCCCGCCGGTGATGGGTGTGTAGATGCGGTTGGACGAGAGCGGTGAAGATGTGATCCGTATGCGGACGAGGCTTTCCGGCGCCATACGCAGGGCGGTGGGCGGCTCTGCCCGCTCGATGGAGAGAACGAGACCGTCGCACGGGGCGACGACACCGTCGGCAATATCCGGCGGGGTGCGGCGCTGCCAGCGGCCGGCGGCGAGGGAGAGGACCATCGCGGCAAAGCCGATCCAGAAGAGCGGCGCCCAGATCCAGCCTAGCAGGAGTGCGGCGAGGAAGGAGGCGGCGGCGGCCGCGACACCTTCCCAGTCGATCACGAAGTTCAGCCACGGCATGGAGCGGCGGTCGAAATCGTCTTGCATGCTTTCGCTCCCTTTCCGCCCGCAGGCCTTCAGCCCGGCGCCAATGCAGCTTCCGTGCTACGCGCCTGTCTTTGCCACATATCAGCATATTTGCCAGCTTTTGCCAGCAGGGCGGCATGGTTACCGCGCTCGATGATGCGGCCGGCCTCGAGGACGAGGATCTCGTCGGCGGCGATAACGGTGGACAGGCGGTGGGCAACCATCAGGGTGGTGCGCCCGGCGGAGGCTTCGTTGAGGGCTTCCTGGACGGCGGCCTCGGTGGCGCTGTCGAGGGCGCTGGTGGCTTCGTCGAGGACGAGGATGGCGGGGTCGGCGAGGACGACACGGGCGATGCCGACGCGCTGTTTCTCACCGCCGGAGAGTTTCAGGCCGCGCTCACCGACGCGGGTGTTCCAGCCGTCGGGGAGGCTTTCTATGAAGGTGAGGAGCTGGGCGCGGCGGGCGGCGTCGCGCAACTCGTCGTCGCTGGCGCCGGGGCGGGCATAGGCGATGTTGGCGCGGATCGTGTCGTTGAAGAGGACGACATCCTGCGGGACGAGGCCGAGGCTGGCGCGCAGGGAGGCCTGCGTAACGGTGCGCACGTCCTGGCCATCGATGAGGACGCGGCCGGCGCCTGTGTCGTAGAAACGGAAGAGGAGTTTGAGCAGGGTCGACTTGCCGGCGCCGGAGGTGCCGACGAAGGCGATCTTGCGGCCGGCGGGAACTTCGAACGAGATGTTCTGTACACCGACGGCGCGGCCTTCGTGGCTGAACGCGACATCGTCGAAGGTGACGCGGCCTTCGGGGCGGGCGAGCTCTCGTGCATCGGGGGCGTCCTGCACTTCGGGGACCATAGCGATGAGGCCGTGGAGTTTTTCAAGGTCGACCGTACCCTGCTTGATCTCGCGCCAGACCATGCCGAGGATGTTGAGCGGCGCGTAGAGGGAAAGCATCATCAGCATGACGCCGGTGAGGTCGCCGATCTGCATGCGGCCTTCGAGAAAGTTCCAGGCAGAGAGTGCCATGACGGCAAGAAGGCCCACGTTCATCACCAGCGCCTGCACGCCGTTGAGGATGTACATCGAGCGCATCGTGTCGACATAGTGCACGTTGTACTGGCTCATCGCGGTGTCGAAGCGGGCGGTTTCGCGGGTTTCGGCGGCGAAGGCCTTCACGGTTTCGGCATTGGTGAGGATGTCGACAGCCGTGCCGCGGAAATGCGTGTCGGCCTCGTTCATGCGCCGGCGCTGGCGCACGCGCCATTCGGTGATGATCACGGTACAGACGACATAGACCGCGATGGTGGCGATGGCGATCAGCGAGAGCCGGTAGTCATACGCAAGACCGAGCGCGATGGAGGCGAGGACGAGGCGGACGAGCGTGGGGCCGATATTGAAGGCGAGGAAGCGGATGAGGTAATCGATGGCCCCTGCCCCGCGTTCGATGATGCGGTTGAGGGCGCCGGTGCGGCGCGTCTGGTGGAAGTTCAGCGACAGGCCGAGGGCGTGGCCGAAGGCATCGACGCTGGCGACACGCTGGGCGTCTTGGCTGACCGGGGCGAACAGCCAGTCACGCAGCTGGGGCAGCGCGCCGGCGGCGAAGCGTAGGGCGAGGCCGTAAGTGAGCCAGAGGGCGGCGACCGCGAAACCGCCGCCAGTGGTGGCGGCGACCTGGTTGATGGCGTGGCCCATGACCAATGGCGAGACGACCTCGAGCAGCGCCGCGCCGAGGGTGAGCAGCACGGCGACGGCCATGACCGGACGCCATTTCGCGAGTTCCGGCCGCGCGAGCAGCTTCAGGATGCGCGAAATGGAGGCCCAGAGGCCGCCATCAGCGCTTTCAATACGGTCAGGGTTCTCGGCGGGGGCGGCGTGCATGGCAGTCATGCCGCCCATATGGCTCCGTTCACGCCAAAGTGAAACCCGTTCTGTTAGCCTGACTGCTGCGCCGGCCTGCGGCCCAGCCAGACGACCAGCCAGGCGAGCGCAAACGATCCAAGCGCCATGATGAACAGGACCGGGCTCTTCTCCGCCCCAGGCTCACCCGACATCGGCGTGGAGATGCCGAGGAAGGTGAGATGGGCGCCGATGGCTCCGGCTATGATGGCAACGGAAAGCCACGCGCCCCAGCGGCGGCGCACGATAAGCAACAAAGCTGCGGCGAGTTCCAGCACACCGGTGAGATAGCGTCCGTAGGGTTCGAAGAAAGTCAGTGTCAGGCCGGTTCCGGCGGCGACATTCGCTTCGATGATTCCGAAGATTGGAACATCCCCGGCGAACTTCTGGACGCCCATGAACGCCATGAATGCCGCCAGCAGATAAACGGGTATTCTCAAGAGAATTGCAGGCATTGATTGGTTCCTCCCTCTGCAATCGCGTCCACGTGATGGGTAGGCGTGCGCGCCGCAATGGCGATCACGGAGATGTCAGAGGCGCCTTCAGGGCTTCAGGTGTAGCGGAAGATGACAAACAGAACGGGAGGTTTCGTTGACATCATTTCTGAAAAATCTGTGTGCGGCCATTCTTTTGGGAACGGCCAGCCTGACGGCCTGCGCACAGGGGCAAGGCTCTGCAAGCGTGGCCTCTGCGCCTGTTGAAACTTCTCGCCTTGCGGCTGTCCGGGTGCATGCGGACTGGTGTCCG
>DNFL01000344.1 GCA_003486945.1 Hyphomonas sp.
TCCCGGCTTTCGCCGGGATGACAAACAACGCATGAGAGGGACAGAGGCTGGACTTCTGCAGAAACTCCGCTCCGCAGGGGAGGATTCACAGGGATTCACAGCCTGTCATAAACCTGTGAAATATTTCGCCTCGAGAACGAATTTCGCTTGATTCCCTCTCGACTCAGGCGGGCTTTGGTGAGATCGTTTCAGAACGCCAACGACATCCCCGCGGGAGCAAAACCCGGCCGGTGGGAGCGGCGGCGGAGCCCATCGCCCCCGACAGAGGGCCGGGTCAGGAGCGAAGCCGGGAGACCGGCCGAGCAAAGGGCCAGGCAGGAAGACGGGACCAAAAAGCGGCGGTGGCTTCAGGAAGCGGAACTCGAGCCGCGACGTGAAGAGCTGTAGGCCGTGACCGGAGCGCGATCCGAAACGCGGCGGCTAACATCCACAAGGTCCCGAGAGGGACGCCAGGAACGCTCATGCCCCGAAAGGGTCAGGTGACGGGAGAGGTGCGACCCGAAAAGCAAGACGACCCGAAGGCCGCAAGGTACAGAAGGACGAGGCGCAAAGTAGGTAAGCCGAAGGACAGCGGCCCAGCCTGGGAACCAGCACGGCGCATCAGAACGGCCCCCCGGCCGGAGTGGAGCGAACCGGAAGCGGCCCGGCAAACGCAGACGGCACGGGCGCCCTGCAAGGCGACCGTCCGTAGGCGGAGGGTGATGGAAGGGACCGTCCCAGAGGCGCCCCGGAAATCTCACTCGAAGGTGTTCAGTGATCACCGGCTGACGAGTGCTAGCACAAGTGTCTCGGTAGTCTGATTCGAAACACCCGGAAAGGCGCGCTGCCCCTCAAAAGGCAACGCGCCTTTCTTCGTTGTGGAAAAGGGTTGCGAAGCCCTTCACCCCCCACGCCTTTGGCGCGTCCCCCTCCTCTACGAAAGGGAGAGTTGGCGCGCCGCCGCCGCGCCTTCGCGTGTTGTATAGCGCCGGAATCGCGCAACAAAAAAACCGTCCACACGGGGTGTGTGGACGGTTTCTGGACTCCTCCGCGGCTGGGTGGGGGACGCGTGCGGAGAAGATCAGTCGGTTTACGGCGAGACCGGAACCGGGTCGGTTTTCGGCTCGGCCTCAGGTGCCGAAACGGTCATCGGCGTAGCCTCACCTTCGACCAGCGTGTTCTCGGGCGACGAGACCGTGCTTGCCGTGCCGCAGCAGCGAACCTGCATTTCCAGCACGCGGTCATTGAAGCGGCATTGCTCGTCATTGATCTCGCGCAGGATCGAGGGGCCACCGGCGCGGTAGGTGTAGCGCGTTTGCGTGCAGCTCGTCAGCGTATAGCCTTCGCGGCAGGTGCCGATATTGGTTTTCTGCACGGTGCGGGTCTCGCACACCATCGGGTCGGTCTTGGCATAGGCCTCTTCGGCGCGGGCCATTGCGGCGGCCGCATCGGCCTTGGCACTGTCAGCGGTCGCCTGGGCATCGGCCGTCAGCTTGAAGGCTTCCGACACGCGCATGTTGGTATCGGCCAGCGCCACCGACTGGCCGTCAATCTCGACCTTCAGACGGCAGACATTCTCGTTCGCCTTCTTGGGGTTGGCGCAGTATTCCGCGACAGTCATCTCGTTGGGGATGTTCATGCACGCCGAAACACCGAGCACGGCAAGCAACAGCCCGCCGGACAAAAATCTTCCAAACTTCATATGGTTTCTCCATCACCGGTTCCGGGGGTGCATTCACCCTCCGCCCGAGCGACTTGGGCCCCAAATGTGGCGAAAAATGAGCGGATCGCCCGTCAGGCGAGATTTTCAGGACTTCAGCTTGTATCCGTTGCGGAACATCGCCCACACCGCCACGACCGAGGCAATCGACAGCAAACCTGTATAGATCACACCGATTGTCAGCGATCCGTTGGCGACGCCGATATGGCCGTAGCGATAGCCGTCGATCATGTAGAAAATCGGGTTGAGGTGGGCGATCGTCTCGAACGGTTCGACCATCACCTTCACATCGTAGAAGGTGCCGGACAGGAAAGTCAGCGGCACGATCACGAAGTTGGTGACCGCCGCGAGGTGGTCGAACTTGTCGGCCCAGATCCCGCCCAGAATGCCGATGGCGCCGAGGATTATGGAGGCGGTCAGCGAGAACCAGAGAATCGGCCAGAGGTGCTTCACCGGCAAGTTCGCCAGGCCTGACAGCTGGATCGCCACCGCGCAGATCACCGCGATCAGCAGCGCCCGTGTCACTGCCCCGCCCAGGAAAGCCAGCGTCAGCTCCAGCGGCGACAGCGGCGGCATAAGGAAGTCGACATGGGTGGAGTTGAACTTTGCCTGCACGAGGCTGGAACTGGTGTTGGCAAAGGCGTTCTGCAGGATCGCCATCATGATCAGGCCGGGCGCCAGGAAGTCGTTATACCGCAGCCCCTCGAACCCGCCCGTAAGCTGCCCCCGGTCGCCAAAGGCCAGCTTGAACACCGTCATGAACAACAAGGTCGTCACCACCGGCGCAAAAACCGTTTGCATCCAGACCTTCAGGAACCTGCCGACTTCGCGGCGATAGAGAGTCCAGAGGCCGAGGCCGTTGAAGGCGCCGTATTGGCGCAGGGTCCAGGAGGCGGCTTGCTCGGGCGGGGGAATCGTCGACATGGCTACTGCACATAGGCCTTTCCCCCGCCTGTTACGAGGGGGCCCGACGCCACAAAAGCGATCCACAAGATATAGAACTCTGTGGAAAGCAGCGCCCGCATGTTGTGTTTCATTACGCCGCTGATACGATATCTAGGTGTTCAGACAGATGGCGCGTTCAGCCATCACAACATCTAGGGGTTCCGCCTCGGGCTGCCGGGGACGCTCCGGATTGCGGGAGATTTCCAACATGTCGTGGAACGACGAGCGGGTGAACTTGCTCAAGAAACTCTGGTCCGAGGGCCACTCGGCCTCGCAGATCGCCAAGCAATTGGGCGGGGTGACCCGCAATGCCGTGATCGGCAAGGTGCACCGGTTGCACCTCTCCGGGCGGGCCACCACGAGCCGGATGAAATCGCACCGGCCGCGCCGGGTCGCGCAGCCGCAACAGCAGAAGCGCCTCGCCAAGCCCCGTTTCGGGCAACTGACGAACAGTCCGCTGCAGAAGCTCTATCAGGGGGACGCGGAACCTTACTCTCCCGCGGCCGAAGAGTTGGTTATTCCGGCCAACGAGCGGAAGTACATCGCGACCCTGACGGAAAACTGCTGCCGCTGGCCGATCGGGGATCCGCAGCACGACGACTTCCATTTCTGCGGCAAGTCCAAGGTCGCGGGTCTGCCGTACTGCGAGTTCCATGCGCGGCGTGCCTTCCAGCCGCCGCAGTCGCGCCGGCGCGAGGCCTATGTCTCGATGCCCGTCGCGCTGGCCGACGAAGCCAAGGCGCCATCGGCGGAAACATCGTCCGACAAGGAAAAGGTCTGAGGTCCTCGCGGCGCGAGAGCGCCTGCGAGTTGCCGGTGACGTAGCGGGGGTTCCGCCGCCGGCATGTCGGGGGAAGAGACCGGAAGCCAACAGGGGGCGGCTTCCGGTCTTTTTTTGTTTCTGACCGTTGCACGGCAGCTGTGCCGAGCGGTCGCTCACATGACAAGCAGCCAGCGGAGCCGGTGCCGCGTTTACCCGCCTCACCGATCGATGCTTGCACAGTGCCGCGCGAGCCGCCACATCTCGTCGGAGCAGATGGC
>DNFL01000143.1 GCA_003486945.1 Hyphomonas sp.
GAACCGAAGTCCGATGGTGCCACCTGAGAGAATTGAACTCTCGACCTCATCATTACCAATGATGCGCTCTACCCCTGAGCTAAGGCGGCATTGCCGGATCGGTCCCGGGGCTTTAGCCTAAGCCTTCCCCCGTGAAAAGACCGTTTTGCCGCTCAATATGACACAGAAGCCCCCGACCCCTGAACAGGCCGAACGCGACGCCCGCCGGGCCGAGGCGCTGCGGGCGAACCTCCGTCGCCGCAAGGCTGCCTCACGCAAGGACGCTTCGCCAGGCGCCGAGAAGAAAAGCTGAGCCGAGGAAGCCCATCTGCACAGTTTGACCGGAAAACCCGCCACGGTCTCGCCTGACAGGACAGGGTTCCGGCGAATGCAGCTGGAGTTAATTGCGCTCAGGCGTGAACCTTTTGAGACCCTTGGCCGACTTCAGGAGAAACACGTCGATTTGTCGCGCGCAGGAGCCGATCATGGTGCTGAAACTGGCAGGGCAAGACTACTTGCGCGCGCCGCATGGCGTCCTTTCCGCCGCTCTGGCCGCCGGGCCGATGGCCGAAACCAACATCTATGTGTTCGGCCGCGTCAGTCTGGTGCTCAGCTATGCCGGCATTACGGAGTTCCTGAAGGATGCTGACCGTTTCACGGTCGATGCACGCAAGGCCGGGCATTCTTCCGCTTTCGGCATGCGGTTTCTGCCGAAGTCGATGCAGATCCTGGCGGAAAACCTGCTGACGCTCGATGAACCGGACCATACGCGGCTCCGGCGCCTGTCAGATGCCCCGTTCCGCAAGCTGTCGATAGACGCCCTGAGGCCGCGCATCGAAGCGCAATGTGCGGCGCTGCTGGCAGACATGGAGCGATCCGGCAACCGGGATCTGGTCACGGGCCTCTGCCGGCCTTTGCCGTTGCAAGTTATCTGCGATCTGCTCGGTCTGTCCGGCCATCGCCGGGAAGCTCTGACGAAAGTGTTCGCGGGCATGTCCGGCGGCAGTACGATCGAGATACTTCGGTTGTTGATGAAGACAGGCTGGGTGCAGGACGAGTTCCGCAAGGAGTTCGCAGACGTACGTGCCGCGCCCCGGGCCGGGCTGATCACGGAACTGGTCCATGCCCAGGCCGATGGCGGGCGAATGAGCGAAGACGAACTGATCGCCATGGTTTTTATCCTGTTCGCGGCCGGTCACGAGACGACCACACATTTCATCTCCTCGACCGTATGGACCCTTCTCAACGAAAGGGGCCTGCGCGATCTGGTGGCGGCCATGGATGAGGATGCGCAGGCGACGGCTGTCGACGAATTCATGCGCTTTTGCGGACCGGTCCAGTTCACCAAGCCCCGCTACCCCCGCGAGGACACCGAATTTCTCGGGGTGGCGCTCAGGCGCGGTAAGCCGGTTTGCGCGGCCCTCGCTGCAGGCAATCTCGATCCCGCTGCGTTCAATGCGCCCCTGACCCTCGACCTCGCCCGCCGCCCGAACCGGCATCTCGGGTGGGGGTGGGGCCCGCATCTTTGCCTCGGTCTGCATCTTGCCAAGGCAGAATGCGAGATTGCAGTCCGCCAGCTGCTGGCGAAATGGCCGGGCGTGCAGATCGACGGAGACCCGATGAAGCTGCCCTGGAGCCGGCGCCAGGGCGTGAGAGGTCTCGTGGCCTTGCCACTGACACTGAAATCCTGAGACTGCGCACATTCCGGCCCTGACAAAGCCGCGAAGCACAGTATATCTCGCGCCCATGGATCGTCTTCACATCATTGGCGGCAGCCCCCTCAGCGGCCGCATTCCCGTCTCAGGTGCCAAGAACTCGGCTCTGAAGCTCATGGTCGCTTGCCTGCTGACGGATCAGCCGGTGGAGTTTACCAATGTCCCTAACCTCGCAGACACGCGCTTCCTGGCGCAGCTGCTGGAGACCCTCGGTGTCGAAGTCTACTGGCCGAAGGGCTCGTCCACCTGCCACCTGAACGCGGCGGAGCTCAAATCCACCATCGCCCCCTATGACCAGGTGCGGAAGATGCGGGCGAGCTTTAATGTGCTCGGCCCTCTCGTTGCCCGGTCCGGCCATGCGACCGTGTCGCTTCCCGGCGGCTGCGCCATCGGTGCCCGCCCCGTGGACCTGCACCTGCAGGCGCTGGAAGCGATGGGCGCCGACCTGCGCGTCGAGCAGGGCTACGTGAAGGCCGCGGCCATCCACGGCCTGAAGGGCGCGCACATCAACTTCTCCACGGTCTCCGTCGGCGCCACAGAACACGCCATGCTGGCCGCCACGCTGGCGAAGGGCGAAACGATCCTCGAGAACGCCGCGCGCGAGCCGGAAATCGAAGACCTTGCCCACTGCCTCAACACAATGGGCGCGAACGTCACCGGCGCCGGCACTTCAGTCATCCGCATCAAGGGTGTCGAGAAACTAAAAGGCGCGACCTATCCCGTGATGCCGGACCGGATCGAGGCCGGCACCTATGCCATGGCCGCGGCCGCTGCTGGCGGTGATGTCACGCTGGAAGGCGCTCCGGTCGCCGCGCTCGGCGCGATGATTGCCAAACTGCGCGAGGCGGGCGTCACGGTGGACGCGGACGAAGCCGCCGCAACGATCCGTATACGGCGCAATGGCACGCCGCTGAAGGCCGTCTCCCTCTCCACCCAGCCGCACCCCGGCTTCCCGCCAGACCTGCAAGCCCAGTTCATGGCGCTGATGTCGATGGCCGAAGGCACCAGCATCATCCGCGAGACGATCTTCGAAAACCGCTTCATGCACGCCCCCGAACTCGCGCGCCTCGGCGCCGACATAACGGTGCGCGGGCAGGAGGCTGTGGTGAAGGGCGTGAAACAACTAACCGGCGCGCCGGTGATGGCCACCGACCTGCGCGCCTCTGTCTCCCTCGTCATCGCCGGCCTCGCCGCCGAAGGCGAAACCACCGTCGCCCGCATCTACCACCTCGACCGGGGCTTCGAACGCCTGGAGGAGAAGCTGGGAGCTTGCGGCGCCAAGATCACCCGCAAGTCGGAAGAGGAAGAGTAACCCTGAAGCCTCTTCTCCCGTTGGGGAGAAGGGGCTTTCATTGGGCGTTGAGCTATCCGCCCGAATGCGGCATTGAACCGATCAGACCCGTACCCGCCTGAAAGTGCCCCATGACCGACCCCAAACCCCTGCGCCTGTTCACCGAAGAGGCGGAAGATCTGAAGATCATTGCCTCGGCCGTGCAGGATGCGGTCGTGAAGGCGGGCAATCTGAAATACGAGCAGAAGAAGCGCCGCTTCGGGCTGGAGCTGAACCGCTACCGCTGGGAAACCGCGCCCACCCGTAAGGGCCAGCAGGGCGAGCGTGTGCGTGCGCTGCTCGCCTTCGACGGCGTGCTGAACGTGAAGACGCGCGCTATCACCAAGGCGGATCCCGAACTGATCCTCTCGCTGCTGAGCGTTGAGTTCACGCCGGACGCAGAGCCCCCCGGCGGCAAGATCACGCTGCTTTTTGCGGGCGATGGCGAGATCGAGCTGACGGTCGAAGCGCTCGACTCCTCCCTGATCGACAGTGATTACATCTGGCCCACCCGCCACGTGCCGAGCCACGAGCGCAGGAAGCGGTAAGCACTACCCTTTCGAAGAGTGACACACCGCCTGCAGCTTGTTGCCGTCGGGGTCGCGCACATAGGCGCCATAGTAGTTGGGATGATAGTGCGGGCGCAGGCCCGGGGCGCCTTCGTCTGACCCGCCATTCGCCAGCGCAGCGGCGTGGAAGGCATCGACTGCGGCGCGGTCCTTCGCAAGGAAGGCGACATGGGTGCCATTGCCGTATGTGGCCGGATTTCCGTCGAAGGTTTTGCCGATGAAGATTTTCGGGCCGGTGGCCGTGCCGAAGGAAATGCGATCATCCCGCTCGTAGAACACCGGAAGGTCCAGCGTCTTCGCCACCGCGCGCCAGAACTGCTCCGACTTCACAAAGTCATTCGTGCCGAGGGTGACATGGCTGAACATGGCCGGTCTCCTTTTTGGGGAGGGTAGGGGCGGGGCACGGCGCAGTGCAAGCTGGAATCTGGCAGGCCCTCACCTCCCGTGCCCAAAGGGCGTGAGAGGTGAGCGGGCAATCCCCTCCATCCCCGTCTTGCCAGCCGGAGCCGCCCGGTCCATGTAGCGGGGTTCCGGAAACCCTGAGACCATCGCCCCCATGGCCCGCCATTTTGACGCCACCAAGCCTCAGTTCGATGAGGTGCTGACCCGTTTCCTCGCCGAGGATCGCGGGGCCGGCGAAGACGTGTTCGGCGTGGTGCGCGATATCCTGGCGGATGTGAAGGCGCGCGGCGGCGCGGCGGTGGCCGACCAGACTGCAAAGTTCGACGGGCTGCAGGTCGACCCCTCGACGCTGCAATCCGACAATGTGAACCTCCACGCGCTCGCCGCAGACTGCCCGGCAGACCTGCGCGCAGCCATCGATTTCGCGCATGATCGCATCGCCGCCTATCACGGCGCCCAGCGCCCGGCGGACCACCGCTTCACCGATGACAGCGGCATCGAACTCGGCTGGCGCTGGACCGCTCTCGACTCCGTCGGCGTCTATGTGCCTGGCGGGCGGGCGAGCTATCCGTCCTCCGTGCTGATGAACATCGTGCCGGCCCGCATCGCGGGCGTGGGCCGCATCGTGATGGTGGCGCCCGCGCCGAAGGGCGAGCTGTCGCCGGCGGTTGCCTATGCCGCGCTGAAAGCGGGCGTGGACGAATTCTACCCCATCGGCGGCGCGCAGGCCGTAGGCGCGCTGGCTTTCGGGGCAGGGGCGATGAAGCCGGTCGACAAGATCGTCGGGCCGGGCAACGCCTTCGTGGCCGAAGCCAAGCGTCAGGTGTTCGGCATTGTCGGCATCGATACGATCGCCGGGCCTTCCGAAATCCTCGTCATCGCCGACAGCACCGCCAACCCGGACTGGGTGGCCGCCGACCTGCTGAGCCAGGCCGAGCATGACCCCTCAAGCCAGTCGATCCTCATCACTGTGGATGAGGCTGTGGGCAAGGCTGTGGATAAGGCTGTGGAAAACCAGTTGAAGGAGCTGGCGACCGGCGAGCGGGCACGCGAATCCTGGGTCAGCCACGGCGCCATCATCCATGTGCGCGACCGGCTGCAGGCCGCCGAAGTGGCAAACCGAATTGCGGCGGAGCACCTTGAGCTTTGCGTGGAAGACCCTGACGCGATGCTGCCGCTGATCCGCCATGCGGGCGCGGTCTTCCTCGGCCACCACACGCCGGAAGCGCTGGGCGATTATGTCACCGGCTCGAACCATGTGTTGCCCACCAGCCGGGCGGCGCGTTTTTCGTCCGGGCTCGGACTATATGATTTTCTCAAGCGGATGAGCATCCAGCGGGCAGGCCCGCACGGGCTCAGCGTTCTTGCGCCCGCCGCGCTTCGTCTTGCCGAAGCCGAGCGTCTGCCGGCGCATGCGCGCTCCGTGTCCATCCGTACGAACCGGGGCGGGAGTGATGGGCAATAACCGCCTGATCTCCGTCGAGATCGATGAGGAAACGCTCGGTGCTTCAGGGCCGGACGCCGAACACGAACGGCGCGTGGCGATCTTCGACCTGATCGAGGAGAACAGCTTCGGCGTCGATGGCGTCGAGCGCGGCCCCTATGTGCTGGCGCTCAGCCAGATGGAGCGCCGGCTGGTCTTCGCCATCCGCGACGAGGCGGGCGAGGAAGTTCACACGTTCATCCTCTCGCTCGGCCCGTTCCGGGGCGTGATCCGCGATTATTTCATGATTTGCGACAGCTATTACGAAGCCATCCGTACACAGACGCCGCACCAGATCGAAGCCATCGACATGGCGCGGCGCGGCATCCACAATGAAGGCTCCGAACTGCTGAAAGAGCGTCTGGAAGGCAAGGTCACGATTGATCACCTGACCGCGCGGCGCTTGTTCACGCTGATCTGCGCCCTGCATGCCGGCCAGGGCCGCGCACCAGGAACCTGAAGGAGGCCGAAATGCTCCGTCTGCCGATCATCCTTCTGGCCGCCGCGCTCGCCGCCTGCGGCGCGGAGCGAGATCACACACCCGCGCTGCAACAGACCGCGCCCGCGGAAGCAGCGCCGGCTCCGGCGGAGGATCAGCCGCTGATGGAAGTCCCGTCGCGCGGGCTAGAACTCATGGACACGGAAACCGGCCTGACGGCAATTGATATCGGCCCGCAGGATGATGTCTCCGGCGTCTCGCCGCCGAAATTCGCGCTGCATTGCCATACGGCGGAAAAGACATTGGAAGTCGCCGCCCCCGCGCGCCAGCTTGGCGCCTATGCGGTGCCGGGTCCTGCGAGTTTTGTCGCCTCTGGCCAGTCATTTTACGGCGAGGCCGTTCTGGCGACCGGCGATTCCACCGAGATGCGCATGACACTCGCCCTGACACCTGAACTCATAGCGGCTGTGGCGACCACCTATTCGGTTCGCCTCGTGATTGGCGACGGCTTCGCGGAATCAAACACCGATACCAACGGCGTGTTCCCGGGCTTCGCAGGCCAGTGCAGCCTGCAATCCGGCGTGCCGCTGCCGCCGCGCTGACTGTCAAAAATTCTCAAAGGCCGCGAAACACCCAGCTATCCGAAGATACCTGCGCAGGCAGGAGTATCCAGCGCGGGGAAAGACTGGACCCCGAGCCTTCGCAGGGGTCTGCGGCGGGATGCTTGAATTGACTTGCGGGTCACTTGATTCCCGCCGGCTGACTCTACAAGCCCGCTCAATCGTCCGCCTAAAGATCATCCATCCGGCAGCCGCGCGCTTCCAGAACGTCGCGCATCTCCCAATAGGCGCGCGGGGTGCGCATCAGCGGGATGCGGGGATGAAGGTGGTGGACGATATGGTATTGCATGCCCATCGACAGCACATTGCCGACTGCCGAACGGAAGCTGCGCGTGTCCTTGTAACGGCCCTGATCCATACCGGGATTGTGCGGCGCCCAGCTGAGAAAGTGGCGGATGTAGATCAGGCCGAAATGCCTCGGCAGGAACCAGAGCAGCGCCGCTTCGAGCGCGAAGCCGGTCCAGCAGAGCGTGATCATGATGGCGTAGTAAGCAAGCTCATAGGCAACCGCATCGAGCATCACTTCCGGCCGCCCGATACGCTTCAGCGTCTCGCCGTAGGCATCACTCTTGCCGCCGGGCTGCTGTTGCTGGATCGTCTGCCAGGCAGATTGCAATGCAGTGTCCGCATGTGTGCCGTAATCGGGATCCAGTTCCGGATGGTTGGCGTGCTTGTGATGCTCAAGATGCGTCAGGCGCGCCACGCGGTAGGGTAGCAGCAGGGGTAGCGTCGAGAGGTGGCCGACGAGTTGGTTCAGCCAACGCAGCTTCGAGCCCGGCCGGGCGATGATGTCGTGCTGCGCCTCATGGCTCGGCAGGTAGCTGAGCGCGAGGTTGGCGCAGGCGATGGGGAAAGCGGCCCACAGCGGCAGGATGTCGAGCATCGTCAGCGGCCAGAGGCTGAGCCAGCAGGCAAGGTTCAGGAAGGCCCAGAGGACGGAGCCCCACGGGAACCGGTCAATGTGGCGCGCGGCGATCTCGCGCTCGCGCGTGATCAGGTCACGGTCGGAAAGGGCGTGCGCGCCGTCCATCAGATCCACCGGCCTTTCCACTGGGCGAAACCGCCCCAAAGCGCCGCGACAGCAAGGCCGATCCAGTAGGGCGAAACGCCCTCCGGCAGCGGCGCCTTCGCGGCGAACAGCGCCTGCGCGATCAGCGGCGTCAGGATGCCGAAAGCGAAGATCAGCGGTTTGAACCTGAAGAACAGGCCAGCGAGGCGCAAAGGGAGCGGGGGCTTCTGGTCCATGTCTTTAAAAATGACGCATGCGTCATTTTTTTTGCAAGAGAAACCTGTAAACGTCTGCGCGGATCAGCCAATTCCGGCGCGGAAACGCCGGCTGCCAGGCAGTTTCCGGCCATCGGACAGGGTCAGTTCAAAATCACCGGAGCTGGTCGATTCTATGGCAGTGACGTGCGCCTTGTTGACGAGGCGCGAGCGGTGAACGCGCACGAAGCCGGCGGCGGCGAGCTTCTGCTCCCAGCCCGCCAGCGTGCCGCGGACGAGATGGATGCTGGAGGCAGTGTGGATCTCGACATAGTTGCCGGCCGCTTCGACGAAGAGGATATCGCCGGGAGAGAAATAGAGGGTGCGGCTGCCTTCGCGCACCTCGATCCTCTCCGGCGGCGGCGCTTCCGGCGCGCGGCGGCGTTCGAGCCAGTGGGCGCCGGCGAAGACCGCAATGAAGATAGCGTAGGTGATCACGTCCTTGCGCCACTCATAGAGGAGGGTGAGCCAGAACCCGTCGCTGAAGAAGTCATAACCACCCCCGATCAGAGCGTAGACGCCCTGCCGGATGGCCCAGAGGGCAATCACATGGACAAGGGCAAAGGGCAGGGTGAGGCCGATATGGACCGCGAGCGAGGTCCAAATGCCGGGGCCTTCGAAGGGCCAGCGCCGGACTGCCATGCCGACCAGCGGGGCAAGGAGGACCAGGATAAGCGCGCTGGAAAACTCCCAGAAGAAGGGCTCTGCCGGATGAACGGGCAGCTTCATCCGGTCAAACTCGATCAGGACAGACGTGGCGTTGACGACAGCCACCGGAACCGAGACGAGGGCAATCACGCCCCAAGGGGCGAGGCGAAAACCCACCTTGCCGCTTGTCCCGGATGGCTCGCCGTCTGTCACAGGTGGGTTTCCGTTTGTCCCAACCGGCCGCCGGTTGTGGCTTAGCGGTAGCGCTATAGACCGGCCGGCGCAAGAAAGCGGCCATGACCAACAGACGCTACGACCTCGACTGGCTCCGCATCACCGCATTCGCACTGCTGATCCTATACCATTGTGGCATGTTCTACGTGACCTGGGACTGGCACGTGAAATCCAGCCGGGCGAGTGACCTGATCGAGCCGCTGATGCGGCTGTCCAATCCCTGGCGGCTGACGCTGTTGTTTCTGATCTCGGGCGCGGCGACGCGGTTCATGTTCGACAAGATGAAAACCGGCGCGTTCCTGTCCTCGCGCATGGTGCGGCTGTGGCCGCCGTTGCTGCTCGGGGTGTTCGTGATCGTGCCGCCGCAGTCCTACTATGAGGTTTTCGAGGCACTACAGCGGTTCGGCGAGCCGCAAAGCCCGTGGCTCGACAATTTCTATGGGAAGTATGTCACCGGCTCCGGCGGATGGTGTGACGACGAGGGCTGCCTGACGACGCCGACCTACAACCATCTCTGGTTCGTCGCCTATCTCATTCTCTACACGCTGGCACTGGCGGCGCTGCGCCCCTTGCTGAAGAGATTGCCGGGCAAGTTCATGGCGCGGCTGATTTCCGGGCCAGGACTGTTCCTGACGCCGTGGGTGTTCCTCGTGGTGACTCGGCTGACGCTGTTCCCGATCTTTGGCGAGAGCCATGATTTCCGCGAGGACGGGTATCTGCATGTGCTGTACCTCGGGGTGTTCCTGCTGGGCTACGGCATCGCCAAGCATGAGCCTTTCTTCGAGGGCGCGGTGAAGCTGCGCTGGCCGATGCTGGGTCTCGCACTTGCCAGCTGGATGGCGCTGAATGTGTACTTCGCAACGGCCAGCGATGCGCCGCCGGAATGGTTGCGGATGATCTTCCGGGTGGTGCGCGAGACGCAGGCCTGGTCGATGATCCTGGCGGCGGTGGGCTTTTTCCATCTGCACCTTGCGAAGGCCGATGGCCCGGTGCGGCGGATGCTGTCAGAGGCGATTTTTCCCTTCTACATCATTCACCAGACGATCATCGTCGTGACCGGGTTCTACCTTGACGACCTCGGCTTGCCGGTCGCGCTGGAGGCGCTGATCCTGGTCTCGGCGACGGCGCTCGGCTGCTGGATCTTCTACCAGATCGGCTTGAGGGCCGGGCCTTTCCGGGTCTGGTTCGGGCTGGGGCCGGCCGCGCCAAAACCGCAGCTGCAACCGGCCTGAGAGGGGCGACTCCCCCTCGCGCTTGCCGGAATCCCTCCGAACCTGTATGGCGCAGCCCATATTTGCTGCGTGAAAGCCCCCCGAAACGGAGCTGGCCAGCCGGAGAGAGCATGTCGAAAGAAGAACTCATCGAATTTGAAGGCACGGTTGTCGAACTGCTGCCGAACGCGACCTTCCGCGTGAAATTGGAAAACAACCACGAAATCATCGCCCATACGGCCGGCAAGATGCGCAAGAACCGCATCCGCGTGCTGACCGGCGACAAGGTGATGGTCGAGATGACGCCCTATGACCTGACCAAGGGCCGCATCACCTACCGCTTCAAGTAATCCCACATGCCGGCGCGAGCCCCGCTCATCCTCGCGAGCGCGAGCCCCCGGCGTCTGGAACTGCTGGCACAGATCGGCATCGTTCCGGATAAGATTGCCCCCACCGATATCGACGAGACCCGCCGCAAGGGCGAATCCCCGCGCGAACTGGCCGGACGGCTGGCGCGCGAGAAGGCGGCGGTGTGCACGGAACAGGGTTATGTGCTGGCTGCTGATACGGTCGTGGCGCTCGGCCAGCGCAATCTGGAAAAGGCGGCGGATGAGGCAGAGGCGGAAGCCTTCCTGCGGCTGTTGTCGGGCCGCGCGCATCAGTGCATCACGGGCGTCGCGGTGCGCGGGCTGGACGGAGTGATCCGTGCACGGACGGTGCTGGCACGGGTGAAGATGAAGCGGCTGACGGATCAGGAAATCGCCGCCTATGTCGCCAGCGGCGAATGGAAGGGCAAGGCCGGCGGCTATGGCATCCAGGGCATGGCGGGCGGGTTCATTACAGCGATCAATGGCAGCTATACCGCGATCGTTGGCCTGCCGCTGTATGAGACGCGGATGCTGCTCGAAGGAATGGGCTGGCGTGCGTAAGTGCGCTGCGGCCGAATGAGTGATTGTGCGGGAAAATGGCGGGGTGGCCGGATATCGCCCAAAGCAAGCATTTGGATCAACGCTGTGAACCTACTTCATCACCGCAAGTTGGATGCTCTCGGGCGATGTATTGAAATAGCGGAATTCGGTGTGGCTCATTGCCTAAGGCTAGACGCCAAGATACGCCGTCTTAAGGTCAGTTGATCTGACAATGTCCGCGAAATTCAAACCAGACCACACAGTTCAAGATAGGAAGCAATGCGATCGTAAAATAGTGGAGGCCGAGTTGGATCACCGGCGCTCCCCCGAGGGACGTAAATGACCATCCCCTGCCGGGCGCGAGTCAGGATCACCCGATAAGCGTTCTTTAGATAGAGCTGGCGATCCGGCGAATTTACTTTCTGCCAATTCGTTCCTTTGAATGCATAGTGGCTCCATACACCTTCCTCATCGCGAAGGTCTGCATCCCAACAGACTCCTGCCCAGTCGAGCTCAAGGCCTTGTACGTCGAATTCGGTGGCGACTTCTTCAAGGTAATATGACGACCGAACATCGTCCGGCCCATTGAGGAACCAATTTGGCGGATCGATGCTTGCGCGAACATTGAGACCGTCTGGCCTCAGCCGGTAGGCGCCCGATGAAGCTATCAACCCATGGCGTTCCGTCCCACGCGCATGATCGCGCAGCCACTGACGGGCAACGTCGATTTCCCGGGTCAGAGCGATCGGATACCGGTCCTTAATTTCTGCATATACTCGCCTCGCTTCACCGGGCCGGTTGTCGAGGATGTGACCAACAAATTCTGAAAGCTTCTCGGCTCGAAAGGAGCGCATAGACACAGACAAGTGTAGCCCTTCCTCCCAAGTAATCCGCTCCGACCTTAGAAGCCATTCACGGTGCGCTTCGAGGCCATAGTCAGGGTCATACAAACGCTCCGAGACATGAACTTCCCAATCTGGATAGTGCACTTGGAGCGCGCTCATCCATTCAGCCAGGCCCGCTTCACCTGTGTTGATCTCCTGGCCACCTCCGATCAGGCAGATGATAACAGCCCAATCAGCGTGCCGGTCCATCACACTGATTAGGAATTGCGGCTCGGACATATTGAAATTTGCCAGCCCGCGCTTCTGCTGCATGAACTTCGACGCTTGATCCCTGGTCCAAGCGCGCTGGGCCTCGTCAAAGATGACAATATGCTCCGGCGGCGGTGTCTCCTGCCGCAAGGCTTCATCTCGGAAATGGTGAATGTTCTGAACGAAGCTCGATACCTCGCGAAGGGCTTCACCTTTCTTGGCTTTGAGGCGTGCGACCTGGTCTCTGGCCAAAGCTTCACGCAGAATGATCACCAGCGGTCCATTGCCGGACAGAAATACCGCTCGGCCATCTTCATCTTCGTGCGAGCTCTCCGTCGCAATGTTGAGGCCTGCAAGGGTTTTGCCGGAACCTGGCACGCCAGTGAGGAAGCAAATTGCTTTTCTCCGATTGGCGCGCGCATCTGCCACGATCTGACGGATACATTCCGTCGTCGCTGTGAGGTTCTGCGCGCCGGCATCGGAACGGGCAATCTCTTCGACCGAGTGGTTCTGATAGAGGGCCTGGGCCGCTTCAATAATGGTCGGGGTCGGCAAGTAACCGGAGTTGACCCAGGCTACGTGATTGATCCCACTCGCCCGTCGAGGCGCCAAGACCTGCAGAAGCGTGACTAGGTCCTTACCGTTCGAGAGGATGGGTGCGGCGACATTGTCCACCGCCCATGTCACTGAGTACGGCGCTGTCTTGGGTGCCCGGGTGCAGATGAGGATGGGCACGATCGGCAGGTCATGAGAGCCTTTGTGGAAGTTCTTGAGGTCGAGGGCGTAGTCATGCACCTGATTGATGGCGCCGCGATCAAAGTTCGACGCCCCAACCTTGAATTCCAGCACGAAGACGTTGCCATTAAAGAGAAGGACGACATCTGCCCGTTTGCCCATTCGGGGGATAGCGAACTCGAAAAATATCTCGCCGCGATCAAGCTGCTTTAACTCGTCCTGGAGCAATTCAATCTGCACCTTCCAAGCATCGCGTTGAGTGAGCTCCAATGCAAAGCTGTGGGCCGCCGCTAGTTGCCCGAGGATCTCATCGACGGACTGGTTTAGGAAGCGATCGATCTGGGCTTCGTAATAGGACGGCGCAATCACGCGATGTTCTTTCCAATGTCGCGGCGGCCTCAGCAGCTCGGTTTGATCTCGTCGTAATAACTAGCCTGATTCACGCAAAATGTGTGGGCCGAATCACTACCCTGCAAAGCGCTTAACTATTCTTGGACGTAGTCTTGCGCGCAAAGCTTTGGTCATTCGATAAAGTCGTCGTCGATCTTGAACTTTCTTATCTTGGAGAAAACGCAACCGTCCTTACCGTGATCGGGATGCAGAGCATCTAATCCATGGAATTGGCCACTTTCGGCCGCTGCACTCAGATCGGTCCTCTGCCGCTTCGACATAACACCCGGGCCAGCTCTTCCGATGAGGCGTCTGGCGTCAAATTTAGCTGTCCGAAGCATTGCCCAGCCATAACAAAAAACCCGGCATCGCTGCCGGGGTTCTCGTTTGTCGGTAGTCGGTTGATCTAGAGCGCCGCGCGGTCACGCAG
>DNFL01000153.1 GCA_003486945.1 Hyphomonas sp.
CTCTACAATGCAGGCTCTTTCATTGAAGGAAAAGACTTGGAGGGTCAAAAATTCGACTTCGCTCGAAAGATTGATTCTTGGAGGGTCGAGAACAATTCAGCGAAGTTTTTGGCGCCTCCGAATGCCGTTTTGGACATTGAGTTTCGATCTGGTCGAAAAGCATCAGAGATTCGAGCTTACTTCCCAATCTCTCCGTGTACGGCGTCACATCGCATCGATTGGAGTTATGGTGAGGGGAATTGGCTGGAAACTGAATGGGTGTTGATTCGTTATGTGAAGTGATCGGCTTCGGAGACGCTGACGGCGCGCTCGTAGATCGCCGCAATCTATGATCAAACGGTCGCGACTATCGACCAGTCGTTCACCTATGATGGGATCGGTCAGCTGATGGCGAGCGCGGAGCCATTGGGCCATGGCTTGCCCCGATATTTCCGGACCTTTCCGGCATCCCGGCGCGAAAGCCTGCATAATCCGTGCAATGAGGATCGTCGGGTAACGGGCAGCGCGTCCCTGTCTCTCGCCAGTTTAGCTCACGGAGTTTCCGGTGCGTCTTCCGCTTCTGTTGCCTCCGCTGGCGGGCCCGTAAATTCGGCGTCGATCCAGAATTTTACCGTGTCGCCGACACCCATGGTCGAGCCTTCGGGGGGAAGGCCGTAGGTGAGGCCGAAGGCGGAGCGGCTGAGGCTGCCTTCGGCGTGGAAGCCGGCGCGGGCATTGGGGTCGTAGGGCGGAAAGCCCTCATAGGCGCCGTTGAAGGTGACATCGAGCGAAACCGGGTGAGAGGCGCCGAGGAAGGTGACGGTGCCGTCGACCTTCGCCGTTTTCGGGCTGGTGAGCGTCACTGCGGTCGATTCGTAGCGCATCTCCGGGAAGGTTTCGGTGTTCAGCCATTGCGGGCCGAGCAGCTCTTCGAGAAAGCCTTCGGGCGGCGTGGGGATGATGAGAGAAGTGGGATCGATGGTGGCGGTGACGCGCGAATCCTGCGGCGCGTCCGGATCAAGATGCAGCGTGACATCGAAGCGCGTGAACTGGCCGACATAGTTCGAGAAGCCGAGATGGTCGGCGGCGAAGACGACGCTCGCATGGTATTTGTCGAGCGTGTAGGCGCCCGCCCGCGCGCCGTTGGCAAGCGCTGGATCGGGCACGACCGGGGCCGAGGCGGCGATTTCGGCGACCGGTGTTTCCGCGGCGGGCGAACACGCGGCGAGCAGGACTGCTGCAATGGCAGCAGAAAAGCGGGCAGGGGACATCATGGTTCCGTTCCTTGGGGCAAGCGCGGCGGGACGCATCGATTGAGTTGCATGGCGCGCGGCGCGGCGCAAGCGGCGCGAAAGGCCGGTCCGGGCCGCGAAGGTTCAGCCGGAATTAACCGTTCCGGATCACCCTTAAGCCGGGCCCGGAGTCCAGACAAAAAAATTGATCTTGGTAAGGAATAAACATGTTCAGACATCCTCTGATGGCGCTGCTTCTGGCAGCGTCTGTAGTGCCGTCTGCAGCTGCAGGCGGACTTGCGGCCAGCCAGACTGTCGAGCGCCAGGTGCGCATCTCCCAGCCGGATGGTGAAGTCCTGATTCGCTGGGAGCCTGCGGGGCGCGCCTCGCCCGGCGATCAGCTGCGCTATTCCATGACCTGGCGGAACGAATCCAGCCAACCGGCCGGCAATGTCGTGCTCTCCGTGCCGGTGCCGGCGGAGATGAAATATCTCGAAAATTCCGCGAGCGCAGACGGCGCTGTGGTGACATACTCTGCCGATGGCGGCGCCTCATTTGCGCCGCGCGGCAGCCTGACGATCACTGCTGATGGCACAACACGCGCCGCGCTTTCGGAAGAGATCACGCATGTGCGCTGGAGCTTCACCAGCGACATTCCTCCGGATGCGGAAGGTGTGCTTCGCTTCAGCGTCGTCCTCAGGTGACAAACGGCACTCCACTGCCGGATTAGCCGCAATTTAAGGATATTGCGGTAACCACGATCCAAACAACAAAACAATACGTTCAAGGTAGACAGATGAAGAAGCACACAAGCGGCCTGCGCCATGCAGGGCTCGCAATGATCGGCTCAATCCTGATTTCAGGCGTGATTTCAGGCACTGCTGCGGCCCAGTCGAAGACTGAGGCGGGCACAACAGTTTCCAACACTTTCACGCTGAACTACTCCGTTGGTGGATTTGCGCAGCCGCAGATCACCAACTCGTCCAGCCCGACAAACTTCACGGTCGACCGCCTCGTGGACCTGACGGTCACGGCGCTCGATCCGTCGATCAACGCCGCGCCAAGCTCGACAGGAAACACCCTGCGCTACCGCGTGACCAATCTCGGCAACGACAATGTCGCCTACACGTTCGCCGCTGCGAACGGCGCAACGACCTACACACCGGCGGGCGCGACGATTTCCTATTTCATCGACCTAGACAATGACGGCGTTCTCGATGCCGGCGAGACACTGCAGGCCTATACGCTCGGCAGCGCGTCAATCGACATTGCGCCCGATCAGAACGTCGTCGTCATCGTCACGTCGAACGTGCCATCGGGCGCCGCGGACGGGGCGTTTGCAAACATCGTCCTGACGGCTGACTCGCTGTTTCCGGTCACCTCTGTTGATCCGACCTGTACACCCGCGAGCTGTGCACCCGGCGCCCAGATCACCGGCGACGCTGATGGCAACGCCCTCACCGGGGCTGCAGAGAACGTTCTTTCGGATGCCGCGGGTGTCACGGATGCGGCGAATTCCGGCGACCATTCGGCCAATGCGCTGATCACGGTTGTTGCCCCCACACTGGCGGCGGCCAAATCGGTTATTGTCCTGTCGACAGCGCCGGGCAGCGACGCAGCCTGCGCTGCGCTGACGGCAGCCGCGCCCGGCAACCAGTATTCCGTACCCGGAGCGTGCGTACAGTATCGCATCGCGGTCGACAATACCGGCGGCGGCAACGCCTCCAATCTCAGCATTGCCGACCGACTCCCGGCGGAAGTGCGTTTCATCAAGGCAGAAATCGCCACCTCCAGTGCGACCGGCTTCGCGGATGATCCGGGTGTCGGAGGCGCAGGCCCGGTACTCTCGGCGCCGGCAGCTGCTGAAAACTGCAACGGCACATCGAACTGCCTCGTGACCCTGACCGACGCGATCCTCGCGGGCGGGGAGAACGGGCAGATCCGAATCTGGGCGCTGGTCAGGTAGTCCAGCACTCTCGCCTGTTGTCCCTCAACTAACTGCAGGCGGCCCCCGGCTGAAATGCCGGGGGTTTTCTTTATTTTGTGCATTGAATCGCAAATGGTTTTAGGGGTCCCGGAAGGCTCAAATTAACCATGGCGTGCGACACTTGAAACCAGAGAAAAGCCGTCCGCCAACGGAGCGTCCGGCAAACAAGTTCTGGCAGACGAACCCGAAGAGGTCGCTGCCCCTGGTGATGGTGAGCGCAGATGTCTTCAGTCCCCCGCAGCGGGCGATCCTATCTTGTGGCCTCCCTGGCCTGGCTTGGTCTAGCCTGGGCTTGGTTCTTTCTGACGCCGCCTTCACACGCCCAGCTCGGACGGGAAGTCACCAACATTGCGTCGGTGCGCTATGACGAAGGCGCCGCGCCAGTCCAGATCCAGACGAACCCCGCGGTGTTTGTTGTGGAAGCGCCCCGCACGCCGTCGGACATCACCTTCCTGAGGTATGCTCCGGGCGCCGCGTCCGTTACGGCGCATGTTCATGGCAGCGATTTCATGTCGGGCAGCACATCGCCCGCTTCGCAAAGCGCAGGCGCGCCGGCATTTGCGCCGATTGGGCCGCCGGTCAGCCTCGGCGGAGTGACCCTCGACCTGTCGGGGCCGGTCGCCCTGGCGGGCGCGCAACAGTATCTCGCTGGCGAGCTGATGTTTATTCTGGTCTCGGATCCGGGGCAGAATGGTGATCCGTCTTCGATCGAAACCATCACGGTGACCATCACCGGCTCATCGGGCGACTGGATCGTGCTGCGCCTTTACGAAACAGGACCGGACACGGGCGAGTTCCTCGCCTATGTGCCGACGACACCGGACGCGACCCCGGCCGGCGACTCGCGCCTGACAGCGCGGCCGCACGATGTGTTCACGGCGACCTATCAGGACCCATTCGATGCTGCAGACGTTTCAGCAGCGACCGCATTGGTCGATCCATATGGACGATTGTTCGATTCCGTGACCGGCGCGCTGCTTTCGGACGTGCGCGTCACCCTTGTTGAGGCAGCGAGCGGGCAGCCGGCGCAGGTTTATGGCATCGACGGCGTGTCGCCCTATCCGTCCGCGATCACCACCGGCGCCGTGGTGACAGACGCGGCCGGTAACATCTACCAGCTGCAGCCCGGCCAGTTCCTGTTTCCGCGCGTTGCGCCGGGCACCTATCGTCTGATCATAGAGCCGCCGGCTGGCCATGCTTATCCATCTGTACGCAGCGCATCCGAACTGGCTTTGCTGCCCAATGCGCCGTTCACATTGCAGGCGGCGTCCTGGGGCGGAAACTTCACCCTTTCGGAGTCGGGCGCCGTCAGTTTCGACGTGCCGCTCGATCCCGGCGGCGAGCTGGTGCTGACCAAATCGGTGCGCTCGGCAACCGCATCACCCGGAGATGTGATCGGATACGAAATCCAGGTCACGAACCGCAACAGCGCAGCATTACCGCTCCGCATCGAAGACACCTTTCCGCACGGATTCCGCCTGATGCCGGGGTCGGTCCGACGGAACGATGCTCCGCTTACGGATGTAGCATTGACGCCGGACGGAAGCGCGATGATCGTCAATGCCGGCCTGATCGGGCAGGGCCAGACCACCGTGATCCACTACATGCTGACACTGTCGGCCGGCGCCCGCACAGGCCCCGCGGTGAACCGTGCCATAGCCGTCGATCTTTCGGGCAATCCGCTATCGAACCGGGCGGAAGCTTCTGTTGAAGTAATCGAAGATCTCTTGCGCTCTCGCGCGACGCTTCTTGGCCGCATCGTCGAGGAAGCATGCAGCAGCGACGAACCGTGGTCGCGGGCATTGTCGGACGGCAAGGGTGTCGCGGGCGTGCGGATCTATCTCGAGACCGGCGACTACGTCGTCAGTGACAAGGACGGTCTCTATCACTTCGAAGGCGTTCGTCCCGGCACACATGTCGTGCAGGTCGATACGGCGACGCTGCCGAGCGGATATGAGCTGATGGTGTGCGAGGAGAACACGCGCCGCGCCGGCTCAGTGGCTTCGGCCTTCGTGGATGTGCGCGGCGGAACTGTCTGGCGCACGGACTTCTACTTGAAACGCACCGGCGAAGCGCTTGCCGAAACCGAAGCGGACACGTTCGACGACACAACCGAGTACCAGGCCTATGGCAGCGCCTGGGTCGCAGACCAGACGCCGGCTCCGCGCTGGGTTTATCCGGCTACGGACCGTACACCGTCCTCGCGCAGCGTGAATATCGGCATCCTTCATTCCCGCGGGCACACGGTGGAACTTGCCCTCAATGGTCAGCCTGTTCCGGCGGTCAACTTTGCCGGGCCGCTGTCCGGCGAGGTCGGTGAAGCCGCGCTCAGCCGCTGGCGCGGCGTTGACATCCTCGCGGGTGAAAACCGGTTCACGGCGCGTATCCTTGACGTGGAAGGCCGCCTTGTGGCGGAGCTGTCTGAATCGATCTGGCACGTCTCGCGGATCGAGCGCGCAGCCCTCGTCGCGGACCAGTCCGTACTGGTCGCAGACGGTGTTACAGCGCCTGTTATTGCACTTCGGCTCGAAGACGCGGCTGGCCGCCCGGTACACCGGGGGCGCAGCGTCAGCATCGACATCTCCGCGCCGTACGAGCTGCGCCGCGACGAAGCGTTCGAAGGTGATGGTGTGACGCTGACGCGTCCGCGCCGCGAGATCACAGCCGGGCATGATGGCACCGCGCGGATAGAACTCGAGCCGACGCTGCGCACGGGCCGTGTGCGGATCACCGCGCGGCTGGATGATGGTACGGACAAGACGTTTGATGTCTGGTTGACGCCAGAGAAGCGCGACTGGATTCTGGTGGGTCTCGCAGAAGGCTCGCTGGGGCTGGCAGATACGGACCGCATTGGCAAGTCTGGCAGCACGGACGGCGATGGCCGCCTCGCTTTCTTTGCGAAAGGCATGGTGCGCGGTGACTGGCTGCTGACCCTTGCGGTCGACACCGCGAAACGCCGCGGCGCGACGGATGGGACACTGTTCGAGGGCCACATTGATCCGAATGCGTACTATACCCTCTACGGCGATCGCACCTGGCAGCATTCCGATGCGGAAAGCCGGTATCCGGTCTATGTGAAGCTTGAGAAGGATACCGCGCAGATCCTGTTCGGTGACTACAATACCGATCTCGGCGACCAGCGTCTTGGCCGGTATGATCGCCGCCTCTCCGGCTTGAGGGCCGAAAGCCAGGGGCGCTATCTCTCTGCCGCGGGCTTCGCAGCCGAGACCAATCAGGCCTTCGTGAAGGATGAGATCGCGGCGGACGGAACGTCAGGCCCGTATCGCCTCTCAGCTTCGCCATTGGTGCGCAATTCGGAGCGCCTCCTGCTGGAAACGCGCAGCCGCTTGCGCCCGGATGAAGTGCTCGCGGTGCGCACACTGGTGCGCTGGGCGGATTATGAGATCGACTATCAGACAGGGGAGGTGATTTTCCGCCACCCGGTCGACGTGTCGGATGCTTCGTTCAATCCGGTTGTGATCGTCGCGGACTACGAAACGGTGCCGGGCGCGCTGCGCCGCAGTGTGGCGGGCGGCCGCGTTGCACTGCATACGGAGGATCACCGGCTCGAGGCGGGCGTGACGTTCGTGAAGGAGGACGGTGCACGCAGCACCGCGTCAGCGCAGAGCGAACTCGCCGCGCTGGATGTGAAGGCGCGCCTGGATGAAGCCTCAGAAGTTCGTGCAGAGATCGCGTCCACGACGCGCGATGCCGGCTCCGGAGGCGAGCAGGCGAGCGCCTGGTTGGTCGAATTGGAACGGCGTACGCAGGCGCTGCGCGTGACCGCCTACATCCGCGAAGAGGAGGCCGGGTTCGGTCTTGGCCAGCAGGGTGCGGCCACGCAAGGCATTCGGCGTCTTGGCGCTTCAGTCGAAGCAGATCTCGGTGAACGCATGAGCGCCGGCGCTGGCCAGCGCGCAGAGCGCTCTCTTCTGGCCGAAGCGTATACGGAGGAAAGTCTTGCGACGAATGCGTCGCGCGATGTCGCGAGCGTTCTCCTGCGCCAGGACGGGGAGCAGATCGGCCTCGCCGCCGGTATGAAATCCGTGCGTGAGGAATACGGCGCCGGTGAAACGCGCGAATCGCTGCTGGCGACCGCGCTGGTGCGCCGCACACTGCCGGAGCAGGGTCTGACCCTTACCCTGTCGCACGAACAGCCGCTCGGCGGCGCGGATGAGGCAAGCCTGTTCCCGCAGCGAACATTGGCGGGCCTCGACAAGGTGCTGACGGACTGGGCAACGCTCAACCTGCGCCATGAGGTCAGCAATGGCGGTAATGCGTCTGGACACAACACGCTTGCAGGCGTGACATTGCAGCCATGGCAGGGCGGGGAAGTGCGCGTTGCGGCAGATCAGCAGACGGATCATCTGGCGAAGCGTCTTTCTGCAACGGTCGGTGTCGATCAGTCGATCCGCCTGACGGATAGATGGTCCGCAAGCTTCGGCGCGGCGCACCGGGCCCGGATAGACAGCGGGGATGACGAGCGCGATCCGGTCGCGGCGCGGCCTGTGTCCGTATTCGAAGATGGACAGCGCACCCCGCTGGCGGGCGAGGGAACCTATCTCTCTGCCTATGCCGGTCTCGGATACAGGGCAGAGCGCGAAGCGGCGTCCGGCCGGATCGAGTACCGCGACTCTGCGCTCGGTGAGCGCTGGACGGGCGTGATCGGCGCGGCGCGGGAAGCAAGTGATACCCTGTCCTATGCTGCAGCTGTCAGCGTGCGGACGCAGGACAGCGGCTCCAGCCCGCGCGAGTCGGGCTTCGATGTCCGCATCGGCGGCGCCTGGCGCCCGCGCGGCGAAGGCGCAATCTTCCTTGCCCGTCTCGATGCAAAGCGCGAGACCGAGCATGGCGTTTCGGAAATCTCGAAACTGGTCGGCAATCTCGGCGGCAATACGCGGATCGGTGAGCGCACGCAGGCGGCGATCAGCTATGGCCTCAAATATCAGGACGTGCAGGCGCCGGGCGTCGAATCATCCGGCATCATCCAGTTCGCCGGCTCGGAAGTGCGCTACGACCTGACGCAGCAATTCGACATTGGCTTTGCAGGCTCCGTGCTCGCCGATCACCGCACCGGCACGGTCGACTACGCATTCGGCCCATCTGTAGGATTTACACCAGTCCGCAATGCATGGGTCAGTGTCGGCTACAACTTCGCCGGCTTTGACGATGCGGATTTCGATGCTGCCGCCTACGCCCGGCAGGGGCTGTATATTAAGCTGCGCGTAAAGTTTGATCAGCAGACTGCGCAAGGCCTGCTTCGCTGGATATCGCCCCTCCAGACAGGTGTAGATGGATAGAAAAACATGGGGCAGGGACGAAGCGGATGACGCGCGCGAACCCTTTTTTCCGGCGAGCCTCGCTGCTCGCGGCGGCGGCGTTTGGCCTTGCGGGCGCAGCGCATGGCCAGGCGACGATTGATAACGGGTCGGCGACTGGCCATGCGCTGCTGGAAGGTCCCGGCGTCACGATCTC
>DNFL01000263.1 GCA_003486945.1 Hyphomonas sp.
GGCCTTTCCCTGTCTGGCACCCCCCGGTGCCCCGCACGCGGACCGGAAGCCGCCGGTCCGCGCCAGACTTCGGTCAGCTTCCGAACTTGTAATTGAACCGGGCACCGATCACGCGCGGCGCACCGACATAGGTGAAGTAGGAACGCGTGTAGACCGGCCCGCCATTGTCATCGGTGAGCACCTGGTTGAACAGCGGCGAAGAAACGACGCCGGTTTCATAATACTCGTCGAACAGGTTGTTGACGAACAGCGTCGCCGACCACGGGCCTGCATCATAGACGGCCGAGACGTTGGCCACGCCGTAGCTGTCGAGTGTCAGGCCGTCGCCCCGGCCGCCGGTACGGCTGAGCACATCGCCCTGCCAGGAATAGCCGCCATTGAATGTCAGCGTGCGGCCGCTGGCGAGGTCATGCACATATGTTCCGAACACGGAGAACTGGTCCTCCGGAGAGCCCGGCAGGCGGTCGCCGTCCTGACCATCCAGCAGCACCGTGCCGAAGCCCGGCGGGCTGATCGTGCCGATCAGACCAGGCGCAAGCGCTGTCAGGCTTGCTTCGGAATGGCTGTAGCTGCCACGCATCGAGAAGGCGTCGGTGAGAAGCCAGTTGCCACTGACCTCGAAGCCTTTCGATTCGGCGCCGTCGGCGTTCACCCGGATCGGGATCGAGGCGTTGATCGATGCCGACTGGAGCTGCGGGTCCACCCATTCGACATAGTACACCGCGCCGTTCAGCGTGACGCGGCCATCCGCGAGGGTCGATTTGAAGCCGATCTCGTAGTTCTTGGTCTTGTCCGACAGGTACTGGCGCTCGTCGCGCGTCGAGACATCACCCGGGTTCGGCCCGTATTGCTGGCCCGGCGCAAGGGCGCAGGCACCCTGCTGGTTGTTCAGCGGATCATAGGCCGGGCAGGCCGGAAGGCCGTTCTGATTGCCGATCCGGTAGCCTTCGGAGACCGTGAGATAGGCGAGCAGGTCAGGCGTGAACTTGTAGGCCGTGTTGAACTTGAACAGGGTGCCATTGTCCGACTGGCTCGTACGCTCTGCACCGTTCGGGCTGCCTGCTGCATAGTCTGCCTGCAGGCTGGATTTCAGCGCGCTGACGCCAATCCGGGTGAAGGTCGGATCGAACAGCGGGAAGTCCACATCGCTGAAGGATTCAAGGTCATACTCGTAGTACCGGCCACCGACCGTTACGGTCCATTTGTCGGTGATGTCATAGCTGACTTCGCCAAAGATCGCCGACTCTTCCAGATTGGTATAGTCCTGCGAGAAGTATTCGAGATCGTCCGGCCGGTTGAAGCCGGCATAGGCGGCATAGCCGGGCGTGAATTCCGCAGAGTAGGCCGCGCCTTCATACTGGTTGTAGAACGCACCAACGATCCAGTTCAGCGGCCCCTCGGTCGTCGAGACCAGGCGAACCTCCTGGTTGATGCGCTCTTCCATGCCTTTCTCCTTGGTGAAGGAGGTGAAGGTCGGGAAGAATTCATAGCTGTATTCGAGCGTGATCAGCAGGTCTGTCTGATCGCGCTGACCGACATCGTTGAACCGGGAATAGCCGGTCGCAGACGTCAGTTCCGCAAAGCCGAGATCGGCCGTGAGTTCCAGGGCGAGCAGCTGGTTGGTGATCTTGTTGGGTTCTTCGACGCGCTTTGCCAGCTCATACTCTCCGGCCGGAACCGTGCTGCGGGCGCTGGAGCCGCGGCGGCCTTCAACCTCGGCCTGCTGCAGGTAATAGGTCAGCGTACCGTCGAGCCATGATGTCGGCTCCCACCGCGCCGCAAGGCGGGCCGAGAGAACTTCCTCACCATCGGCATCTTTCACGCGGCGCAGATTTGCGGCGACATCCGAGGGATCGGAAAAGTCCGGGTCCGGATCAGATACCCCGATTTCCCGCACCACGAACGGATAGTCGATGAAACCGGAATCCTTTTCATAGTCGACCGAACCGCGGATCGCGAAGTTCTCCGTGAGCGCCTTGTTGAAGGTGAAGCCACCCTCATAGGAGAGGTCATCCGCCTCGGAGTATTGGGAAACCTCGGTGCGCACCTCAAACGTGTCGCCGCCGAAATTCGGCTTCTTCGGAATGTAGCGGATTGCGCCGCCGAGCGTGCCGGCGCCGTAGAGCGTTCCCTGCGGCCCGAGCAGGACTTCGACGCGCTCAAGATCGTTGAGCTTGAAGTCGACATAGATCGGGATCTCGCCGAGATAGGTTGCGACCGTGCCGCCGCCATTGTTGTTGCCGTCGCCGGAGCTGAGGCCGTCGGCATTCAGGCCGCGCACGATCAGCGGGTTGCCCTGACGGCCGCCGCGATCAACGATGTTGATACCGGGGACATAGGCGAGCACATCGGCCAGCTCGTCAAAGCCCTGCTGGGCGATCTGCTGTTCGCCGACAGCGGCGATGTTCAGTGGGATATCCTGCACGCTTTCAGCGCGGCGGGTGGCGGTTACGGTGACGGCATTGATGCGCAGTTCACCTTCAGCCTCATCGCCCGCTTCCTGGGCATTGGCGGTGAAGACGAATGTGGATGCGAGCACGGCCGCACTGGCCGTGAGAAGCAAATGTTTGCGGGACATGGGATATGTATTCCTTCTTCTTGCGAGTTTTACGTCGCCCCTCTGACGTGTAGTTGTCGCCGAAGGTGATCTGCGCGCAAGCAATGCCAAGGCTGTGTTTTGATTTTCATTGGATTTGCTGCACAAACGACACAGCAGGCGCCATCCGCGCAGGCAGCCGGGGAATAAATTGCCTAGTTTTGCATCACAGACAGAATCGAATGCCGCCCGGCTCGCCGCTGCCGCCCGCCATCTGTCAGTCAAGGCGTACCAGGACGCGCACCGGGAATGCCTGGAGGTTCTGAAATCCGACCCCGGGAACGCCGAGGCGTTCTATCTGCTCGGCATACTGACGGCTGATCATGCAAACTTTGCAAAAGCTGACGAGCTGTTTGCGCGCGCCGTTTCGCTGGACGCCAAACATGCCGGCGCGCGGGCGCAGCGCGCGCGGTGCCTGCTGGCCTTGTCGAGACGGACAGAGGCAGTCGAGACCGTGCGGGAAGCGGCGAAGCTGGCGCCTTCGGATGCGTTCACGCTGGATACGATCGGCGTCGTGCTGAGCCGGGCGGGACTGCACAGCGAGGCCCTGCCCTTCTATGGCCGGGCGGCAGCGGCGAACCCGGAGAACGCCGACCATCATTACAATCACGCCGCAGCGCTGCAATTTGCCGGCGAGATGGACGCCGCGCGCGAAGCTTACCGGCGATGCGCAGAGGCGGACCCGACCGATACGCGCGGCATTCCGGCGATCGTGCAGATCACCAAACAGACGGCGGATGCAAACGAGATCGCTACATTGGAGCGGATGTATGCGCAGCATTCCGGCGACGCCGATGCGCTGCTGCGGGCCGGGCATGCGCTGGCGAAAACGTATGAGGACCTGAAGCAGCCCGCCGAAGCGCTCGACTGGCTCGGTCGCGCGAAGGTGCTGAAGCGGACCCAAATACGTCACGACCCATCCGTAGATGCGGCGCTGTTTGACGCGGCGATGCGCACGGCGGATATGCTCCTGGAGCGGACAGGGTCTGCGCTCGGCGCGCCTATCTTCATCTGCGGCATGCCGCGCACGGGCACGACATTAGTGGACCGGATCCTGTCCAGCCACAGCGCGGTGACCTCCGGCGGAGAGCTGACCGACTTTGCGCTTTGCCTCAAAAGGCTGGCGAAGACGCCGTCGAACCTCGTGCTCGACCCGGAAACACTGGGGGCCGTTTCGCGCATCGATCTTACCGCGCTGGGCGAAGCCTATATGCACAGTGTGCGGACATCCCTCGGGCTTTCCGGTCGCTTAACCGACAAGATGCCGCTGAACATATTGCTCGCCCCGGTGATCCTTGCTGCCTTGCCGGAGGCGCGCGTGATCTGCCTCCGGCGGCATCCGGCTGATACGGTTCTGTCGAACTACCGGCAGATGTTTGCGACGAGCTTTTCCTATTACAACTATGCCTACACGCTGGAAGACACGGCGCGCTATTATGTGGGCTTCGACCGGATGGTCCGGCATTTCGAAGCGGCGCTACCGGAACGTTTCATGGTCGTGCACTACGAAAAGGTGGTGACGGAAATTGAGCCGCAGACACGCAGGATGCTGGATTTTTGCGGTCTGCCGTTCGAGGAGCAATGCCTCGCCTTCCACGAAACCGCCGCGCCGGTGGCACCCGCCAGTTCGGCGCAGGTGCGCGAGCCGCTTTACACTTCGGCGCTGGCCCGGTGGAAGCGCTATGAAGCGGGCCTCTCCCCTGCCCTCGACATTCTGGAAGCGGCCGGTTGCCTTGACCCGGCGGAACGCACGCGCGCCTGATTTGCGCTTTTGGTCTGGCAGGATAATCTCG